>NZ_JBFUMG010000562.1:0-2837 GCF_054049495.1 Phyllobacterium sp. P5_D12
ATTCCGCTCGTATCGCGGTGTGGTAGCCGATTGCCACCACTTCTGTTCTCCCAAGCTCATAATCGCCGACAAGCCCTGGCACTGCAACAATAGTTTTCGGGCGGCGTATCGTTCGTTAGGAGGAGCTTTTGGCAAAAGCCATTCATTCCATGATCCGTGTTCTCGACGAAGAGAGGTCGAGATCGTTCTATAAGTCTGCATTCGGTTTGAACGTAGCGGACAGGCTCGATTTCGACAATTTCACCTTGGTCTATTTGCGCAACAGCGAGACGGATTTCGAACTTGAGCTGACCATCAACAAGGGGCGCACCGAGCCCTACGATCTTGGCGATGGCTATGGCCATTTGGCCTTTAGCGTCGATGATCTAGACGCCGAGCACGTTCGCATGAAGGCACAGCAACTCAAGATACGCGATATCGTGGAATTCAAACGCGAAGGAACAATGCTGGCTCGGTTCTTTTTCGTCGAAGATCCGGATGGCTACAAGATCGAGGTTTTGGAACGACAAGGCCGGTATTTGTAATACCGGCCAATGGCGTTGGAGGAACGCCATTGGCCAGCAAGGGCATCCGACGGAAATCCCCGCCGGAATGCCGATAGCAAGCAAGGGAGGAAGTCTATGGTTACCATCTTCAACCGCAGGGCGGCGGCGCCGGACACGCCGGAACCAATTGAAAAACAAGGATTATCGCGACGCGATCTATTGAAAGGCGGTACGGTCAGCCTCGGCGCCATCCTCGTGATCAGCGGCAGTTCGATCATCCATCCAGAATTTGCCTGGGGTCTCGAGACATCCAATCTCAAGCCAAAAACAATGGCGACTTTCATCCAGCTGGCGCGGGATATCTATCCGCACGACCATATTCCGGATCGCTTCTATGCCATCRCAGTCAAGCCCTATGACGCCAAGGCAGGAGAGGACCCCAAGACCAAGAAGATGATCGAGGACGGCATTGCCGATCTCGATAAGCGCGCCGGCGAGGGCGGCTATATCGGTCTCGGATGGGAAGATGACCGGCTGGCGATCCTTCGAAAAGTCCAAGACACGCCTTTCTTTCAAACCGTTCGCGGCGGGCTTGTCACTGGCCTCTACAATCAGGAGGAGATCTGGCCGCTATTTGGTTATGAGGGCGAGTCCTATTCGAAGGGCGGCTACATCGCCCGCGGCTTCGGTGACATCGAATGGCTGTGAACAGCACGCGCAATCAAAGAACTTTCAAGCTAATGGGAGGAAACCATGGCTGCACCTTTTGATCTTAAGGACGACAGTGTCGTCGTCATCATAGGTTCTGGCGCGGGCGGCGGAACGCTCGGCAACGAACTTGCACAAAAAGGCATTGATGTCGTTATTCTAGAGGCTGGTGCCCGCCGCGAATATGAAGACTTCACCAACAATGAGTGGGACAGTTTCGGTCAGCTTGCCTGGGTCGACAAACGGACTACTTCCGGCGATTGGCGTGTCGCCAAGGATTTTCCCAATCTTCCCGCGTGGATCGTCAAATCCGTCGGCGGATCGACGACCCACTGGGCCGGCGCTTCTCTTCGTTTTCAAGACCATGAATTCAAAGCGCTTACCCACTATGGCAAAGTAAAAGGCGCAAGCCTGCTCGATTGGCCTATCACGTTGACAGAGCTGGAGCCTTATTATGCCAAAGCGGAAGACAAGATGGGCGTTACCCGCACCAACGGGATTGCAGGTCTGCCAGGCAACAATAATTTCAAGGTACTCAAAGCTGGTGCTGACAAACTTGGCTACAAGGAGTGCCACACGGGCAATATGGCGATCAACTCCGCCGAGCGCGACGATCGCATGTCCTGCCAGCAGACCGGATTTTGCTTCCAGGGCTGCAAGTGGGGCGCAAAGTGGTCGACGCTCTATACGGAAATTCCAAAAGGCGAAAAGACCGGCAAGCTTGAAGTTCGTCCTAATTCCATGGCCCAGAAGATCGAACACGACAAGAGCGGCAAGGTAACTGGCGTTCTCTACACGGATAAAGATGGCAAGCAGCAATTGCAGAAAGCCCGTATCGTTGCCGTTGCCGGCAATTCGATCGAAAGCCCACGCCTGTTGCTCAATTCCGAATCGAATATGTTCCCCAACGGTCTTGCCAATTCATCCGGTCAGGTAGGGCGGAATTATATGCGCCATACAACCGGATMGGTATACGGCATATTCGAAAAGCCGGTGCACATGTATCGCGRCACGACAATGGCAGGTATTATTCGCGATGAGGCCCGCCACGATCCTTCACGGGGATTTGTCGGCGGTTATGAGATGGAAACATTGTCCCTCGGCCTGCCGTTCATGGCGGCCTTTCTCGATCCAGGCGGCTGGGGACGTTCTTTCACTTCAGCGCTCGACCAATATGTGAATATGGCCGGTCTATGGATCGTTGGTGAAGACATGCCGCAGGAAGACAACCGGATCACCTTGCACAAGGATGAGAAGGACAAGTACGGCCTGCCCATCGCCAATGTGAATTTCAGCGACCATAAGAACGATATAGCCATGCGGGATCACGCCTACGAACAGGGCAAGGCTCTATACGAGGCCGTTGGCGCAACCCGCGTCTTCCCGACCCCGCCTTACCCGTCGACGCATAATCTTGGAACAAATCGCATGAGCGAAAAGGCAAAAGATGGAGTGGTGAACAAGCACGGCCAAAGCCACGACATCAAGAATCTGTTCGTGTCTGATGGCAGCCAGTTCACGACAGGCGGTGCCGAAAACCCGACGCTCACGATTGTCAGTCTTGCAATTCGCCAAGCAGACTACATTGCCAAGGAGATGGCCGCGAAAACAATCTAGCGTAGAATCCTTCCGGCGGCACGACGG
>NZ_JBFUMG010000563.1:0-2832 GCF_054049495.1 Phyllobacterium sp. P5_D12
GGACAGAACTGACACAGGTTTTCCAAAACCTCCTGGAAAATGCCTGCAAATATGGCCAATCCGGCAAAAAGATTATCATCGAGTTAAAGCGGGATGGTGGGTCTATCAAGGCCACGATACAGGATTTCGGTCCGGGCATTCCGGACGAGCATATACCGCGGCTTACTGAGCGGTTCTACCGTGTCAGCCTAGAGACGAGCCGAGCTCAAAAGGGAACTGGTCTTGGCCTTGCTATCGTCAAACACATCCTTACACGACATCGCGCACGGCTGATCGTCCGGTCTAAAGTCGGCGAAGGCTCGTCGTTCACCGTCGTGTTTTGACCTCTGAAAGGCCACAGTTCGTAACAAAAAAGGCGCCACTCGGCGCCTCGATGGGTTGTCTACACTGGAACTTACCGGATGCGGCGGCGATCCGAAGCCGGCTGATACGCCAAACGGGAATGATAGGTGCAGTAAGGCCCGGATTCGCCAACATCATTACCGCAGAAATTGAAATCCGGCTGTAGAGGATCCCCGACTGGCCATTTGCAGGTTCGCTCGCTCAACTGCACCAGTTCAAGTCGCCGAGAAATTGGTACGACGACATCGGTCACCGTTTTCGTGACAGTGTGCGTCACGAGATCAGTGCTGTATTCTGTCTGCAATGCGGTTGCGCCGACACTGCGGTTTACAACCCTGCTCGACATGTGTCCGAGGGAGCCGGCGCTTCGATGACTGCTGGACGCACCGGTGTTGACCTTCTTGCTGCGTGTCTGGGTCGATGTGGTCTTGCCACGTCCCGACAGCTTCAACCGATGTACCTTGCCAATGACAGCATTGCGGCTGACACCACCCAGTTGTGCTGCGATCTGGCTTGCACTCAGACCTTCGGCCCAAAGTTTCTTTAGCTGCTCTACGCGCTCATCTGTCCAGTTCATCGTTTCCTAGCTCCATATGGGGCTCAGTTTTGTGCGGACGTTAGACTGAATCCTTCCTCGTATCTGGATTGCTCCAGATTGGCCTGATACTATATCTATTCAGATGACGAGGACGCCGCACGAAATCTAGCTATTTCGTTTCTCAACGTACAATATGGGATGACTCTGTGACAAGAGTCGGGCKAGTGTCACAGTATGGGTTTTTGGGGTTTTCCCCAACTTGCGCGGTTAACTGTTGCAAAAAAACACTCGCTAAGCGGCTTGGGCTTGCTCGTTAGAGTTGCAGGGAGGAAATCTTGAATGCATCGAGAGCTCAGGTGGCACTGAAGACTTGTAAAGTGTTCATTTGACAACTGAGGTCCGAATGACGATATTACCATTGTGTGGCCGCCCCCTAAAATGGCATTGTGGGGCGGCTTTTTGATTTCATCACTGCCGGTTTTTCTTTGTAATCAGCAGGTTTGGCAAACTGGGTTTTGGAGGCCCTTGACGATATGACGGACGCAAACGCGCAACCGCTTTACGACACTTATGCTCGTGCGGATCTGCGCTTTGAGCGAGGTGAGGGCATGTGGCTAATTACCGAATCCGGTGATCGCTATCTCGACTTCGCTGCCGGTATCGCGGTCAATTCGCTTGGCCATGCGCATCCGCACCTCGTCGAGGCCTTGAAAAGTCAAGCCGAGAAGCTTTGGCATGTCTCCAACATCTATGAAATTCCAGGCCAAAAGCGCTTGGGCCAGCGGCTCGTCGATAATACCTTCGCCGACAAGGCCTTCTTCACCAATTCCGGTGCAGAGGCGCTAGAATGCGCGATCAAGACAGCGCGGCGCTATCACTACGTTAACGGTAATCCCGAGCGATTCCGCATCATCACGTTTGAAGGCGCCTTCCATGGCCGTACGCTGGCGACGATTGCCGCTGGTGGTCAGCTGAAATACCTTGAGGGTTTTGGACCAAAGGTCGAAGGCTTTGATCAGGTAGCTTTCGGTGACGAAAAGGCATTGAAGTCAGCCATTGGACCCGAAACCGCCGCCATATTGATCGAACCGATCCAGGGCGAGGGCGGTGTGCGTCCGGTGCCCGACGAGGAACTGCGCGCGCTGCGCAAGCTCTGCGACGAACACAGCTTGCTATTGATCCTTGACGAGGTTCAGACAGGCATGGGCCGCACGGGCAAGCTCTTCGCGCACGAATGGTCTGGCATCAAGCCGGACATCGTAGCCGTCGCCAAAGGCATTGGTGGCGGCTTTCCCCTCGGTGTATGTCTTGCGACCGCCGAAGCCGCCAAGGGCATGACTGCCGGCGTGCATGGCACGACCTACGGTGGCAATCCGTTAGCCATGGCTGTAGGCAATGCAGTCCTTGACGTCGTTCTTGAAGAAGGTTTCCTTGATCATGTGCAGCAGATTGCGCTGTTTATGAAACAGGGGCTGGCCTCAATTTCTGATCGCTATCCGGAAGCGATTTCCGAGGTGCGTGGCCGCGGCTTACTGATCGGTCTGAAGTGCGCTGTACCAAACACGACGATGGTTCAAGCATTGCGCGATGAACATTTGCTTACCGTCGGCGCGGGCGACAACGTCATCCGCCTTTTGCCACCACTGGTTGCAACCGAAGCGGATGCCCGTGAGGCTCTCACGCGGATCGAAGCTGCAGCCGAGCGTCTGTCRGTTACAGCCAGACTGAAAAGCGCGTAGAGACAAGTCTTATGATGATCAAACAGGACCTCCGTCATTTTACGGACATCTCGGCGCTTTCGCCCAGTGATCTGCGGCACATTCTTAACGATGCGCGCGACCGCAAAACGCGTCTCAAAGCCGGCAATATCGAAAAACCCTTTGCCGGCAAGGTGCTGGCAATGATATTCGACAAGCCTTCAACGCGCACGCGCGTGTCCTTCGATGTAGGCA
>NZ_JBFUMG010000564.1:0-2827 GCF_054049495.1 Phyllobacterium sp. P5_D12
CCTTCCAGCAGTGCTTGCCCGATGCCTTGAGCCAGTCCACCGTGGACCTGTCCTTCGACGATCATCGGGTTGATGATCTTGCCGAAATCATCCGCAGCAACAAACTGAATTATCTCGGTCACACCCGTCTCAGGATCGACTTCGACTTCGCAGATATGGCAGCCGCCTGGGAACGTGAAGTTGGATGGATCGTAGAACGCACCCTCTTTCAATCCCGGCTCCATGCCGGAGGGAAGATTGTGGGCAGTGTAGGCCGCAAGCGCCACCTGAAACCATGGCAGCGACTTGTCGGTGCCAGCGACTCTGACATCACCGTCCTTGATCTCGATATCGGCTTCATCTGCTTCTAGGAGATGGGCAGCAATTTTCTTTGCCTTGGCTTCCACCTTATCCAAAGCCTTGACGACGGCTGACATTCCGACCGCGCCGGAACGCGAGCCATAGGTCCCCATCCCCATCTGTACTTTGTCAGTATCGCCATGAACGATGGAAACGCTGTCGATCGGGACACCGAAACGCTCTGTGGCAAGTTGCGCAAAGGTTGTCTCATGTCCTTGGCCATGCGAATGGGAGCCCGTCAGAATTTCGATCGTGCCAATCGCGTTGACCCTGACTTCAGCGCTCTCCCACAGACCCACGCCTGCCCCAAGAGAGCCGACTGCCGCGGAAGGCGCAATGCCGCAGGCCTCGATGTAGCAGCTCAATCCGATACCGCGGAGCTTGCCGCGCTTGGCGGCCTCCTCGCGGCGCTTCTCGAATCCCTCATAATCGGCAGCCTTCAGCCCGGCATCAAGGGTCGCATCGAAATCGCCCGCGTCATAGTTCATAATTACCGGCGTCTGGTGCGGGAAAGTACGGATAAAATTTTTCCGTCGAAGCTCTGCCGGAGAAACCTTCAATTCGCGCGCCGCGGTTTCCATGATGCGCTCAAGCACAAAGCTTGCTTCCGGCCGCCCGGCTCCACGATAGGCGTCGACGGGCGCCGTGTTGGTATAAACGGCTTTCACATTGGCGTGGATCGCCGGAATGTCGTATTGGCCAGAGAGGAGCGTGGCATAAAGATAGGTCGGCACGGAGCTCGAGAATAGCGACATGTAGGCGCCGAGATTGGCGATCGTCTGAACTTTGAGACCAAGGATTTTATTATCCTTGTCAAAGGCTAGTTCCGCATGCGTGACGTGGTCACGGCCATGCGCATCGGCCAGAAAACTTTCGGTCCGGTCGGCCACCCATTTGACCGGAACGCCAGTCTTTTTCGATGCCCAGAGGCAAATGAGTTCCTCAGGATAGATGAAGATCTTCGAGCCGAAGCCGCCCCCGACGTCCGGGGCGATGACGCGCAGCTTGTTCTCCGGCGCGACATTATAAAATGCGCTCAGAACCAAGCGCGCGACATGCGGATTTTGAGACGTCGTCCAACACGTATAGTGATCTTCTCCAGCGTCGTAGACACCGAGCGTGGCACGCGGTTCGATCGCATTAGGAACAAGGCGGCCATTGACAATATCCATCTTGGTGACATGCGCAGCGCCTGCGAAAGYATCATTCGTGGCCTTTTCATCCCCGATGTCCCAATCAAAAATCAGATTGCCCGGTGCTTCCGAATGAAGTTGCGGCGCCCCTTCGTTGAGGGCTTCGGCAGTCTTCACAACGACCGGAAGCTCTTCGTATGACACGTCGACCGCCTCGGCAGCATCACGCGCCTGCCCCTTCGTATCAGCAATTACGATAACGACCGCATCGCCCACATAACGCACCGTGTCGGTGGCAAGCGGCGACCAAGCGCCCATCTTCATAGGCGTTCCATCTTTGGAATGGATCATCCAGCCGCAAATGAGATTGCCGATCCCGTCCGCTTTCAGCTCCGCGCCGGTCAAAACGCCAATGACGCCGGGCATCTTCTTCGCTGTTTCAACATCGATGCCGGTGATTTTGGCGTGAGCATGGGGGCTGCGCACGAAGGCAGCATGCTTCATGCCCGGTACGGACATATCGTCGGTATAGCGGCCCTTGCCAGTGATAAACCTCTTGTCTTCCTTGCGGAGAACACGTGCTCCGATACCTTCAACACCCATGGCTAAGTCTCCCTGTCGCAGGTGTGTTGCCAAGAGAAAATGTCGACCTCCAAGGCAACAGGCTGCAGAACTGAAAATCCAAGTGATCAGGCGGCTTTGACGGCGCCCTTGCCCATTTTGTCCGATGCGTCGAGCACGGCCTTGACTATGTTGTGATAGCCGGTACAGCGGCAAATATTGCCTTCGAGCTGATCCCGCACAGTTGCTTCATCGAGCCCGTTTGGGTGGCGCCGTATCATATCGACCGAAGTCATGATCATGCCAGGCGTGCAGAACCCGCATTGAAGCGCATGATTTTCCCGAAACGCGACCTGAAGCGGATGCAGTTCTCCACTGGCGCTAAGGCCCTCGATCGTCGTGATCGTCGAGCCGGAGGCCTGGGCCGCCAGCATTGTGCAGGACTTGACCGCCCTGCCATCGACATGAACGACACATGCACCGCATTGCGACGTGTCACACCCGACATGGGTGCCAGTTAACCCAAGATTTTCACGCAGGAAGTGCACAAGCAGTGTGCGGTCTTCGGCTTCGCCTGTGACGGCACGCCCATTCACGAACAATTCCACTTTGGCCATAGGTTCCTCCCAGAACGTTGACGCAGGTGCCTCTTCCGGGCGTCATGTGGTAGGGAGAAGATTAGCTGCTCTTTCGCACTTGTCTATCGTCAAAATAGAAAATTCTAATTTGGCGATCATGTGAGGGTTAAGGGCGATTGGCGACCGTTATTTTGAAGACACGCACGCATCTCTAGG
>NZ_JBFUMG010000565.1:0-2819 GCF_054049495.1 Phyllobacterium sp. P5_D12
CGAGTGCATAGCCACGCGCGGACTTGCTCTGGGTTTCAAGGCGCAGCGGCGAAATATCCATCAAGCCGAGGCCGAGTTGGTAGAGCGCTGCTGCCCTGCCCTGTTTCAATTCAAGTTCGACCTCGCATAGCGGTTTCCGTTGCGGTCCGGCCTCTACCACGCCATCGTCGAACGCAACCTCGATCTGCCCCTCAGACACATCGACAGTAACCCGATGCCGGCGGACCTTGGTTACAAAGATCGGCACGAGTTGATCGACAGCGATTTTATCGAAAATCTCATCGATTTCCGACACTGGCAGCGCACCGAGATCGGGGGCCAGTGTCTGGACCGGCGCTTCCCATTCCTGGCGTGTCAGTGGATCATCGACGGACACTCGCTTGATGGTTTGCACCAGGTACTTGCCGCTGCGCCGAACCCGCAGGGAAATGCCGGCGCCAAACAACTTATGGTCAGCCGTATCGTAATACGTTGTTTCCAACCGGCGTATCGTACCCTTGTTCCGGGAATCTTRCAGCATAACAGGGGATGTTCGAATCCGGTCGAGCGAACCTGGAGAGGCACGCAGCTTCAGTTCAACTTCGACCGGAGCCCGTGGAGAAACAACATCGACATCCTTGATGCTCGCTCGCTTCTCCTTACCACGATCCACCGCGATCATCCTTGTAAAACGCCTTTGTTATTTCCTTCCCAACTCAATCCTATATTATCCTGTAGGACCCAAATTGGTAGATGCGTCCAGCCTTTCCTGTTTGGGTCGATAGTCGCAATCTCAACCAGTACGGTAAGACTGACAATGCGCAGGCTAATGCTTCTTCGTCATGCCAAGTCGGACAGGCCCGACAACGTTGACGATCACGCGCGCCCGCTTGCCGAACGTGGCCGTCGGGACTGCCCGCTGATGGGCGCCTACATGGTGGAGCAAGGTCTTCTACCCGACATTGCCATGATATCAACCGCCCGACGCACCATGGAAACATGGGAACTTATCCGAGCTGTTTTTCCGAAGGATATTATGCAGATCGACGAGGCGCGCCTCTACGATGCCTCCGCCAAGGGGATCCTTGACGTCATCCACGAAACGAGACCTGACGTTAAGGCGTTACTGCTCGTCGGACATAATCCCGGTCTCCATGAGCTTGCTCTCAAACTGATCGGATCTGGAAGCCAGCAAAATCTATCTCGATTGCAACAAAAATACCCGACAGCGGCGCTTGTTGTGATCGACTTCGGTGCCAACAAGTGGAACGTCATATCGGAAGGCACCGGCCAACTCGAACGGTTTGTGACGCCGAAGTCGATCAGCAGCGGTTTATCCGGATTGGTGTAGTATGTGTCATCGCTACGGGCGGCGTGAATCCGTTAAGCTACAAGAGCGGGAGGGTGTCAGCCATACGCAAGGTGCTACTCGTTACCCTGCTCTTTGCAGCTCCTGCGTTCGCTCACGACGCCCCGCTTGGCTGGGCCTATGGTGCTGAATGTTGCAGCATGACCGACTGTTGGCAGGAAAAGGATGGCGCCATCCTGGAAACACCAAATGGCTACCGTGTTATCGTTACCGGGGAACTGATCGCCTACGGCGATAGCCGCATCAAACCATCAAAGGATCAGTTTTTTCATCGCTGTACTGTCGGCGCCGATCCCAAGGCAAGGCGATCGATCTGCCTCTATGTTCCGCCAAGATCATTGTAGAGCCCTACCCACTGGCGTGCACGTTGTGGACAAGCAATTAACGGCAGCGCTTCGTCATATTCGCCGCCAATGATTTGGCCTATTCTACGCTCATGAAACCATCACGCGACATAACCCGCTTGCTCGACATTATGGCTGCCTTGCGCACGCCGGTGACGGGCTGCCCCTGGGATCTGGAGCAGGATTTCAAATCCATCGCACCCTACACGCTTGAGGAGGCATTTGAAGTCATCGACGCGATTGAGCGCAATGACATTGACGATCTGCGCGAGGAACTCGGCGACCTCCTGCTGCAGGTCGTCTTCCACGCTCGCATGGCCGAGGAGCTCAAGGCGTTCGATTTTGGCGATGTCATTCAGGCCATCACCCATAAGATGATCCGCCGTCATCCGCACGTTTTCGGCGAAGAAGCCGCCCGCGGCGCCGGTATGGCCAAAGGCATGTGGGACAAGATCAAAGCCGAGGAGAAAGCCGAGCGCCGTGAACGCCGTGCCGCGCTTAATCCAGGTCTGGCCGAAGCCGATGGTTTTCTCGACGATATTCCCCATGGCTTCCCCGCGCTGATGCGGGCTTTGAAACTGCAGCAGAAAGCCGCGAAAGTCGGCTTCGACTGGTCAGAAGCTGCGCCGATCCTCGAGAAGATCGAGGAGGAAATCGGCGAGTTGAAGGAAGCGATTGCCAGCGGCAGCAGGCAGGATACCGAAGAAGAATATGGCGACCTGCTCTTTGCCCTCGTCAATCTCGGCCGCCACCTGAAGCTGGAGCCCGAAAGCGCCCTGCGCGGAACGAATGAGAAGTTCCGCAAACGCTTTCATTACATCGAACGCAAATTGGCCGAACAGCAACAATGTCTCGACGCGGCAACGCTCGAAGAGATGGAAGCGCTGTGGCAGCAGGCCAAGACGGCGAAGTAACGCGCCCACTTTTCATGCTTCATTGTTAGGCATTTTCGAAATGCCGAATAAACATTGGGCATTCGCTACACCCCATCACAACTGTGGCTTGGTGATTTTGGCCGGTTAGCGTGAATTTAACGCAGCCAGATGGCCCGTCGTGGCTTAAATTTGGCTATCGGCTCGATCGAAGCAAAATTCAGGCCCTGTATTTTCACTTGGCACGTTACTTGC
>NZ_JBFUMG010000566.1:0-2805 GCF_054049495.1 Phyllobacterium sp. P5_D12
GTGCTGGAGATGTTCCCCAAGCACTGCTCGCCTGGGCCATTCCGCTCGATGTGCCGCAATTCGAGACAAGCCTGGATGAACGCTCGTGGTTGGCCCACGCCTGGACTTCGTGGACTTGTCGCGGACTTAACTTTCMGCCCGGATAAAATAGCGCCCTTGGCGGACAACTGGACATTTGGGCGGGTCACTTCGTGCCGGTCGGCACGATCCTCCCGGTCCGTCATGAAAGGAGGCAGGAATGCTGGAGAAAGCCTATCGTGGTCA
The DNA here is from genome assembly GCF_054049495.1 of Phyllobacterium sp. P5_D12. Taxonomy (NCBI): domain Bacteria; kingdom Pseudomonadati; phylum Pseudomonadota; class Alphaproteobacteria; order Hyphomicrobiales; family Phyllobacteriaceae; genus Phyllobacterium; species Phyllobacterium sp. P5_D12. The sequence continues at coordinate 265 of NZ_JBFUMG010000566.1, forward strand.
ATGCGCTGCCGTAAAGGTGCATTGTACGAACGAGGCGGAGCGGCGAAAGAGGGGCCTCACGCTGTTCGCCCTCGCACTCGGAAGCTTCTGCATCGGGACGTCCGAGTTTGCGAGCATGGGAATTCTCCAGCTGTTCTCCGCGAGCCTTGGAATCGATATCCCCATGGCAACGAATGCGATCACTGCCTACGCCTTCGGTGTGGTGATCGGAGGTCCTCTCGTGACACTGGCGGCTGCGCGGCTTAACCGGAGAACCCTTCTCCTGTGCCTAATGGGCCTGTTCATCTTAGGCAACGTCCTGTCGGCGGTCGCCACCGATCTCGGCACGTTCGCCTTCGCCCGCTTCATCAGCGGCATGCCGCAAGGTGCCTATTTCGGTGCCGGCGCCGTGGTTGCGTCGTACATCGTTGGCCCCGGTCATGCCGGCAAGGCCTTTGCACTGGTCATGTCCGGTCTGACGATCGCGACGATCATCGGCTCGCCGCTGGCGACCTTCCTCGGCCAGAGTCTTGGCTGGCGAAACACCTATTTCAGCGTCGCCGCGGTAGCCGGTCTGGCCTTGATTGCCTTGTGGACCTGGGTGCCTCGAACCCAAGCGCTTCAGGGCGGACCCGTGGCGCAGGAACTGGCCTCACTGCGCCGGCCGGCGGTCTGGGCCATGATGCTTGTCGCGGCGCTCGGCGTGGCCAGCATCTTCGCTGTCTATACCTTTATCGGTCCCTTCGTCACCGACGCTGCAAGACTCGATCAAACATGGATTCCGGTGGCGCTGGCACTATTCGGCCTCGGCATGACCGCGGGTAATCTGATAGGCGGACGGCTGGCGGATTCATATCCCGCGCGAGGATTGGTGGTGGGCTATGGCAGCGCCCTGATCGTACTTTCGGTGCTGGCGGCTGGTGGCGGCAATGTGCGGATACTGATGCCAGCGCTGTTTGGCGTCGGCCTCACCATGATGGTCGCCATCCCCACAATCCAGGTGCGCCTGACGCGCGTTGCTCCGGAGGCCCCCACGCTGATGGGCGCCATAAACCTCGCGGCGCTTAATATCGCCAATGCCATCGGCGCTTGGGCAGGTAGCCTGACCATCGCAGCCGGCTACGGCCTGCTATCTGCCGTATGGGCGGGCTTCGGACTGACCCTTCTGGGTCTTCTCGTCTTTGCGCTCACGTTGCCGAAGGCACCTCAGCCGGCGCCTGCTTGACCCGCCATGGGTTGCATGGAAATGTCAGCGGGCAGAGAGCCCGCGGAAAGTGGCCTTGATGATGCGCGGGATAGACTGACAAACTGGTCGGGATGTCGTCACCAACGAGCAGAGGCCGATATGGAGTTTTTAGACGATGGCGATCAACGATGTTCGGCGGGAGCAAGCATATCCAACACTTTCAGCTTTCCAAATCGGCATGGCTCGCCGCTTCGCGAGCGGTGAGCCGAGGCGCTTCGGCCCAGGCGACATCCTCTATGATATCGGCACCCGCAACGTGCCTGCCTGGCTTATTCTGGAGGGCGCGGCCGATGCAATTCAGCGCGGTGCGGCTGGCAGGTCATCCGTGATCGCAACCTACGGTGCCGGCCAATTCACCGGCGAGACCAATCAGTTGTCTGGTCATGCAACCCTGGCATCGGTGGTCGCGGGCGAGAAGGGCGTAACTGCAATACCCTTTGATGCACCGCATCTTCGCGCGCTTGTCATCGGGTCGGCGGATGTTGGTGAAACGATCATGCGCGCCTACATCCTCCGTCGCGTCTCGCTGATCGAAGAAGGGCGGGTCGGCGGTGCAGGGTCGATTCTGGTTGGACGCCGGGATGCCCCCGACATCGTGAGGTTGTCTGGATTTCTCACCCGCAACGGCTATCCCCACTCCCTCGTCGCCGCATGCGAGGCCGAGGGGCGCGAGCTGGTCGAACGGCTTGGCATCGCACCTGAAGATCTGCCGCTGATGATCTGTCCAAACGGCACATTGCTCAGAAATCCGAGCGACGCGGATGCTGCCTCCTGTCTGGGCGTCATGCCGGATCTCGATCCGAAGATTATCTATGACGTGGCAGTCGTCGGAGCGGGACCGGCTGGGCTGGCTACTGCCGTCTATGGAGCATCTGAGGGACTGTCTGTTTTGGTTCTCGATTCGCGGGCTTTCGGCGGCCAGGCGGGCGCATCCGCCCGGATCGAAAATTATCTCGGCTTCCCAACTGGTATCTCCGGACAGGCTCTTGCAGGGCGTGCCTTCAATCAGGCGACGAAGTTCGGTGCCGAGCTTGCGATCCCACTGACCGTCGGAAAGCTGTGCTGTCATGGACCTGAGTCGGAAGCTCCTTTCTCTCTGGAGCTCAGCAATCGGTGTACCGCACGGGCGCGTTCCATCGTGATCGCGTCAGGAGCGCGTTACCGACGGCCTGATATCACCAATATCGAAGAGCTGGAAGGGGCTGGCGTCTCCTACTGGGCATCGCCGATCGAGGCCCGCCTCTGCGCCGGAGAGGAAGTAACTCTCGTCGGTGGCGGAAACTCAGCCGGCCAGGCCGTTGCTTACCTCGCACCAC
>NZ_JBFUMG010000567.1:0-2778 GCF_054049495.1 Phyllobacterium sp. P5_D12
CCATATGGGTTTCGGCATTTCTTGCATCAGAATCGGCCAGTCTTGCGCAGGAATCACGCCATCTTGCGCAAGATGCTGTCCGGCTTCTAAGAATTACCGGTTCTCATCGATTGTCAGGACGATCTTGCCGATATTGGTATTCGCTTCCATCAATGTGTGGGCCTGGCTTGCCTCGGTAAATGGAAAACACGCGTGGATAAGCGGCGGGCATTTACCCTCGGCGAGGAGCGGCCAGACATTGGCTTCCAGCTCGGCGGCGATCCGCGCCTTTGCCTCGAGAGACTGCGCGCGTAGCGTTGAGCCGGTGTGCGTCAGGCGCTTCATCATCAGACGCATAAAATCGACATCAGCGCGTGAGCCTTGCAGGAATGCGATATTGACGATCCGTCCGCCGATCGCGGCCGCCTGGTAGTTTTTCTCGATATAGGGACCGCCCACCATGTCGAGGATGACGTGGGCGCCTTGCCGCCCGGTCACGTCCCTGACCTCTGCCGGCCAATCCGCCGTGCGGTAATTGATTGCCGTATCCGCGCCGAGCTCGCGGCAAGCGGCGCATTTTTCGTCCGTCCCGGCGGTTACGATCACTTTCGCACCGAATGCCTTGGCAAGCATGATCGCAGTCGTTCCTATGCCCGATGCGCCACCATGGATCAGCAAGGTTTCACCCTGCTTCAAGGCGCCAAGCTCGAAGACGTTATGCCAAACGGTAAAGAAGGTTTCCGGTATGGCTGCGGCTTCAACAAATGAAAGTCCGTCGGGGATCGGTAGCGCACTCAAGCTGTCGACAGCTACGTATTCGGCGTAACCGCCACCTGGTGTCAGGGCGCAGACCTTGTCTCCCGCCTTCCATCGCGACACACCCGTTCCCACCGCCGCGACCACACCTGCAACTTCGAGGCCGGGCAGGTCGGAAGAGCCTTTCGGCGGCGGGTAGCTACCCGCGCGCTGAAACACATCGGGACGGTTGACACCAGCGGCAGCAACACGAATGAGGATTTCGTTTGCCGCTGGGGCAGGAATGGGGCGCTGTTCCGGTTTGAGAACATCAGGGCCTCCCGGTTCGCTGATGGCGATCACAGTCATGCTTTCGGGAAGGCCGATCATTGCCATATCTCCGGATGTGGGATGGAAGGAAGAAGTCTGGCCCGGCGGGCGGTCAGACACTCAGTCGAAAATACCTTCGCTGTGCTTCTCCACATAGGCTGCGAGGCCGAGCGTGTGATCACGGCAGAGCTTTTCGGCAGTCTCGGTATCGCGCTTTTCCAACGCCGCGATGATCGCCAGATGATCCTTGATCGACTGGGATGCGCGGTCGTCGCGCCCGATAGTGATCTTCCGGATGCCGCGAACGTGGAGGAGAATGTTCTCGGTCGTTTCCCGGAGAATTTTCGAATCCGTCATCTGGATCAGGGTCTGGTGAAACTGCAAATTGGCTTCGGAATATTCGCCCAGATAATCGGCCGGCTTGTGGCCCTCGTGGAACTTTTCGAAGAGCGTCCTCAGGCGTGCAATATCCTTGCCGCTGGCATTGAGCGAGACGAGGCGGGCAGCCATAGCCTCCAAAGCAGCCCAGACCTGGATCATTTCGATTACTTCGCGCTTTGTCTTGCGCAATACCATGATGCCGCGGCGAGGGATGGATTTCACAAACCCCTGTTGCTCCAGCATCGCGATCGCTTCGCGGATGGGTGTACGGCTAACACCAAGCCGATCGGCCAATTGCCGTTCGTCGAGCCAGGTATCTTCCGACGTGGCATAGATGTCCATATTGGCGATGGCCTGTTTCAATGTCGCATAGATTCGCGTTTTGAAGTTCGGCTCGGCCGCAAAGGGCTCTAGGACGAGGTCCGGGGTGACGTCATCGGCCAGCGGCCAACGCATGTGGGTTCTCGGGCTCACGTCGGGTCATCTCCATTTATATTTGGAATGTATAATACCATATTTAAGTCATTGAAGTCATTTTGCGAATTTTTGCAACCATCTGCGTTACCCATGCGCGCCGAAATCAAGCGCCAGCGCTGTGCCGGCTTCAAGAATGGCGGTGTAAGTATCGGCAATCGGGTCGATCAACCGTGCGCTGAGATCGGCATAGTTCGAGGGACGTTCTCCTGGATAGGTGAATGGCTCGCTAAGGCGATAGTTCTTCATATCGACGGGGTCCCCGGGATAGGCACCGCGAAGCAATTCTACCGCTTCGGGTATGCGCAGGCTGAAGATCAKCTCCATGATGTCGTCGCGGGAAATATCGTTGCGTGTCGAAAATCGCGGAACGCGAGCGGCCATCAGAAAGATATGCTGCAATAGTGCCAGGCGTATGGCCTGCAGCATGTCGCTGCGCTCATGTTCTGACTCCCGTGGCTTGCCCGCAGGTAGTTCGACCGCGTCCAGGATGCGATGAAGCCAGATGGCATCGATCCTCAGCTTGACCGCCAGCGCACTTATGGCCGTCGCCCTCTCATCACCTTCAAGGAGCTGTGTTATCGAAAGACAAGGTGCGGCGAGATGCGGCTCCGCGCCGGCATAGGGTCGCGATGACCAGAATGCGGGGTCGTAAATGGTTGCGAAAGCGGCAAGCGCCTTGATGCTCGACTTTTGTTTCGTGGCAAAAACGTGAGACGTAAGCCGGCGCAGGCGATCCGATCCCTTATAAACTTCCACGAAGCGATCCTCATCACCGCGCACGGCACTTCCGAAACCAGAGACCACAGTCAGCGGATAGCCGAGTTGCTGCAGGATGGCATTGTGGGGAATCGCGCGGATTTTCCTGACCTGATGGAC
>NZ_JBFUMG010000568.1:0-2777 GCF_054049495.1 Phyllobacterium sp. P5_D12
GTGCAACAAGGCTCATCTGGCACATCAATTCGGAACCAACCGCAATGCCGCGCATCACTGCCTTGCCATCGAGACCGCGTTTTTCGGCGATCGCCAAGACAGCCGAGACGATCACCGCACCGGCGTGGATGGGCCCGCCCTCAAAAGTGTCGTCATAGTCTTCTCCGTGGGCGGCTGTACCATTGACGAGCGCGGCATCGTAGAACCCGAGGCCGCGATCATGACCGTAGGCCGTACACGACCCTTCATCCACTGCACTGGCAAGCGCGGCGCGGACATAGTCCGTGTGTCTTGCAGCGATGGAAAGACCGATAATATCGAATATCAGGCGACGGCAGACATCAGCGACCGCAGATGGTGGCGCGGCCTCCTCGGCAAAGGCCGCCAGTTTGACCGCCACAGGCGTAGATGTCGGGACGGAATGGTTCATGAATGCGCTTCCTCGATTTTGGTCTTGCGGGCGTCGCGGAATTCGCGGCTAAGCGAAAAGACGACGAAGATGAGAGCGATCGACAGCAGGCAAACGGCGATCGGATCCTGAAGGAATATCATGTGATCGCCGCCTGACAGAACGAGCGACCGGCGATAGCTCGATTCCACCATGTGGCCGAGCACGACACCAAGGATCATCGGCAGCACGGGGAAACCGGCGATCCTCATAAGATAGCCAACCATGCCGAGTGCAAGTGCAATGCCGAGATCGAACAGGCTGTTGTTCAGCGTGAAGATGCCCGACAGGATCAGGGCAAAAATGAACCCTGCACGATAGGCTCTGGGTCTGTTAACGAGCCAGATGCACGCGGGCAGGATGATCATTCCGACRCCGATCTGCGCGATGATAGCGATGAACGAGCCGACATAGATACTGTCGATGACCTGCGCGCTCTGCTCAAAGAGGCGCGGGCCAGGGATCAGACCATGCATCAGCAAGCCACCAAGCAGGACGGCTGTAGAATTGGAGCTTGGGATACCGAAGCTGAGTAGCGGGATCAGCGCTGTACTTGCCACCGTGTTATTGGCAGCTTCCGGCGCTGCGACGCCTTCCTCCGAGCCTTTGCCGAATAGCTGCGGTGTTTTCGACCAGCGCTTTGCTTCGTTGTAGGACATGAACGCGGCGATGGATCCCCCGCCTCCCGGGGTCAATCCTTCGAACAATCCAAGAATGCAACCGATGGTCTGCGAGCGCTTGAGCTTGTTCATCATCGACCAGCTTGGCAGCCTGATCCTGATCGTCTCGTTCAATTGCAGGACGGTCGACGAGCCGGATTGGCTCATGAGCTCGGTAAGTGCGAACAGACCAACCATGACGAGTACGGGTTCGATCCCACCGAGGAGATCGGGAATATCGAAGGTGAAGCGGGTAACGCCGGAGATCGGATCCGTGCCAACGGTCGCGATCATCAATCCGACGGTCGCGGCCGCAAGGCCCTTGATCAATGACCCTCCGCTCATAGAGGCGATCACGCTGAGGCCGAGGATGCCGAGGCCGAAATAGGATGGTGGGGTGAAGGCCAGTGCCAGCCAGGATAGGGGCTCGGTAAGCAAAATCAGCATCGCTAGTCCAAAGAGACTTCCAACGACGCCCGACATAAGCGAGATGCCGAGTGCCTCTCCGGCACGCCCCTGCCGGTTCATCTCATAGCCGTCTATCACCGTCGCAGCCGAGGAGTTGGTTCCTGGCGTCCTTATGAGAATAGCTGGGATCGACCCGCCATATTCAGCACCGATATAGACGCATGCCAGGAGTGCAATCGCTTGAGCCGGGTCCATGGTGTAGGTGAAGGGCAAAACGAGCGCCATGGTGATGGACGCGGATATGCCCGGCAGAGCACCACCAAGAATGCCCCAGGTAAGCCCGCCAATGGCAACGAAGAAGAGTGGGGTCTCGGTCAGCAGGTGGATGATGTCCCAGAATGTGGTCATCAGAACATTCCTTGAAAAAGTGAACCTACTGGCTGATGGACGCCAAGYAGTTTGACGAAAATTGCCCAGTAGAACACCGCACCGCCGACAGCCGCGGCCAATACCACCCAGTTGCGCGGCGCCCCTTCGTAGAGCGCAACCGCGCCGATCAACAGAGCAGTGCCCGCGACGTAGCCAATAAACGGGAGGACAAAAACGTAAACTGCGCCCAAAAGGAGAAACCCGATGGCGCGGGGCAAGTGGGCATCCTGGTCATCATCAGTGCCTGCTGCGGTCGCCGCCCTGGCTCGTCTGAGGAGTATGGCACGTGCGATCAAAAGGACAGCAAGAATGGCAAGGATGACCGACAGCACATGCGGCAGACCTGTCGCGCCGACTTCATCGGACAAGGTGCTGTCGGCGATTTCGCTGGACCAGGCATAATACGTCCCGGAGACGGCAAGAAGGACAACGCCGCTGATAAGATCTTTGTTCATAGGATGGCCCTCGCACGCTACAGGGACCGGCCAACGTGGCCGATCCCCTCGCGTCACTATTTGATGGCGCCTGTCGACTTCAGGAACGCCTCAGTTGTCGATCCAAAATTATCTATGAAAGCTGGATAGTCCTTGTGCGCGATAAACTGAGGGACGAGCACTTCTTCGGTATATGCCTTCTTGTAATCCGGATCTTCAAGCAGCTTCTTTACAGCTTCGTCCCAGATTGCAGTCGTGGCCTCCGGAATACCTTTGGGACCGGCGAGGCCGCGGAATTTGACAAGACTGACGTCAAACCCCGATTCCTTCACAGTCGGCACATCCGGCTTCTCTGTAATGCGTTCAGGATTGAAGGTGGCAAGCAAAGTGATCTTGCCG
>NZ_JBFUMG010000569.1:0-2770 GCF_054049495.1 Phyllobacterium sp. P5_D12
GGATCATACCGCGCTGCAATGTAAATCTAGTCATATCAACGCGGTCGTCAAACTTCACTATCAGACAGGCTGCGGCGGGATAAAACTCTTTGTGGAGCTAATAATGACTGATTTTTACAACCTCGTACCAAACGCACCGGAGGGCCGCTATGACGGTATCGAACGCCCCTATACACCTGACGATGTCCAGCGCCTCAGAGGCTCGGTTCAGATCAAGCATACTCTCGCTGAAAACGGTGCCAACCGGCTCTGGAAGCTCATCCACGAAGAGGGTTTCGTCAATGCGCTGGGCGCTCTCTCGGGCAACCAGGCTATGCAGATGGTTCGCGCAGGTCTCAAGGCAATCTATCTTTCCGGATGGCAGGTGGCTGCAGACGCAAACACAGCTTCAGCCATGTATCCTGACCAGTCGCTCTACCCGGCAAATGCGGCGCCGGAACTGGCCAAGCGCATAAACAAGACCCTGCAGCGCGCGGACCAGATCGAGACGGCGGAGGGCAAGGGCCCTTCGGTCGAAACCTGGTTCGCACCGATCGTCGCCGACGCCGAAGCAGGATTTGGCGGACCGCTGAATGCCTTCGAGATAATGAAGGCCTTCATCGAAGCTGGCGCTGCCGGTGTCCATTACGAAGACCAACTCGCTTCGGAAAAGAAATGCGGCCATCTTGGCGGCAAGGTTCTGATCCCGACCGCGGCGCATATCCGAAACCTGAACGCTGCGCGGCTTGCCGCCGACGTCATGGGAACGCCAACACTGGTCATTGCCCGCACCGACGCGGAGGCTGCCAAGCTCCTGACATCGGACATCGACGAACGCGACCAGCCCTTTGTCGATTACGATGCCGGGCGGACGACGGAAGGCTTCTATCAGGTGAAGAACGGACTAGAGCCTTGCATTACCCGGGCCATCGCCTATGCGCCGCACTGCGACATGATCTGGTGCGAGACCTCGAAACCAGACCTTGAGCAGGCCAAGCGCTTTGCCGAAGGTGTGCGCAAGGAGCATCCGAACAAGCTTCTCGCCTATAATTGCTCGCCTTCCTTCAACTGGAAGAAGCATCTAGACGAGGCGACAATCGCCAAGTTCCAGCGCGAGCTCGGGGCGATGGGCTACAAGTTCCAGTTCATCACGCTGGCCGGCTTCCATCAGCTCAACTTTGGCATGTTCGAACTCGCCCGTGGTTACAAGGACCGGCAGATGTCGGCCTATTCGGAACTGCAGGAAGCTGAGTTTGCCGCCGAGACCAATGGTTACACGGCAACCAAGCACCAGCGCGAAGTCGGCACCGGCTATTTCGATGCAGTTTCGCTGGCCATCACCGGCGGCAAGTCATCGACGACGGCAATGAAGGAATCCACCGAGACGGCACAGTTCCGCCCGGCTGCAGAGTAAAATAACAAAACGCCAAGGAGAAAAAATTATGGCACCGCAGACACGCGTCAAGGAACGGGCCGAGGAGCAATCATCGGCCATGAATACAGACCAGCAGGCTGTCATTCGCATGGTCGCCAATGACCTGCATCGCCTCAACCAATCCGTTATGAAGGCGGTTGACGCCGGTGTGTCCGTGGAACTGGTCCGTTCCGCCCGTCACCATGGCGGCGACGGCAACTGGGGCGATCTTCTTATCCCGGTTGTTGTGACAAGGCAGTAATTTCGCCCGTGGCCTTCTCTGGCTTCGGTCTGGGGCCAGCACGGCTCGCAGAACCGCTCGCAAGCAATTGCGGGCGGTTTTTGGGCCAAGACGCAAATGTGCGTGGTTCGATTTGCCATCGAACCACGCACCGATGACTGGAGCTGTCTGACCCCGCAGCGAACGAAGGAAATTCGCTTCAAACCATCCAATCATCTGCTCAGTTAAAGAAGAGACGTCTTATATTCTTGGTCGCCGCAGGCGTTCGATCCATATGCTGGTCCGCCGCATAGGCAAGGGCAAGACCGACAATGGCTCGAGTGGTTTCATTCACCAGCCATCCTGCTTCTCCTGCCTCGCTCGCAAGCATCTCGATCGCACACCGGAACTCTGCTTCCAGGGCCAGCTGACAATCGAAGCCCCGGCTTGGATAGTTGGTCGGACGCATAGGTTTGTGGATACGCATGGTCTCCTCCTTATGCCGTGCATGAGCTCTCGGGAAATGCGACGGACACCAAATGTCTAGTGGCACCTCAGAAACCTCAAATGCATGCGCTCACGTCTTTTAGACTTACGCAAAGCATACTTTCCGACAAGGGTCTTTTTGGTTAGTACAGAAACCAAAAACTTTGGATTGTGCTCCTCAACATCCGAACCTGATTGCCCGACATAGCGCTTCTGGCAAAGAGGTAGAATGTTATCCCCCGAAAAATAGTATACATGATTCATTTAAGTCTTCCCCTCCAGAAAGAACTAAACAAATTTGGCAATACAATAGCTATTTCAGATTGTAGAACAATATAATACTACAAATTTCGTCTGTCAATGGACAAACGTTTTTTGAAATAAAATTTTACTTTTGTGATATATCAGATTGATAAAACGTTGCGCACGTCAAATTCAAATGATCGTTTACCCGGACACGTATTACATGCGACAACTTCGCCTTCGATCAAACTCGCACTTACGCCAAAAGAATTGATTCAAAGCATTGATCCGAATCCTCTAATATAAAGCAATCCTTTTTATATTTAGCGATCCGTGTCATAATACGATCCAGAGAAAATATAACCGGCTATTCGGTTAAATAATGACGGGCAGTTCTGCAATTGTCCATTGGCGGACAATGTATTGTG
>NZ_JBFUMG010000570.1:0-2769 GCF_054049495.1 Phyllobacterium sp. P5_D12
CAACGACACGGCACACAAGCTTGCGATCCTGACCAGTCTTGCTTTCGGTACGCAGATTGCGGCGGACGATATCTATCTCGAAGGTATCAGCAATATCTCGCTGGCCGATATCAAGGCGGCCGACGAACTCGGCTATCGCATCAAGCTTTTGGGTGTGGCGCTCAAGACCGAGAGTGGCATCGAGCAACGCGTGCACCCAACGATGGTGCCGGTCGAATCGGTCATCGCACAGGTGCACGGCGTCACCAATGCGGTCGCGATCGAGACCGATCTCCTGGGCGAATTGCTTCTATCGGGTCCAGGGGCAGGTGGTGCGGCAACGGCGTCCGCCGTCATTGGTGACCTCGCCGATATTGCGAAAAGCCGGCCGGGCTTCCAGCATGGGCCTGTGTTTGGAACGCCGGCAAAAGCGCTCGCGCCGTATAAACGCGCCAAGATGCGTGCGCATGAAGGCGGTTACTTTATCCGCCTGACCGTGCATGACCGGGCGGGTGTGTTCGCCGCCATCGCCAAACGTATGGCCGACAATGACATTTCGCTGGAATCGATCGTTCAGCGGCAGAGTGCCACCGACCAGCCGGAAGCGACGAAAACAGTTATTCTCGTGACGCACGAGACGACCGAGGCAGCGGTGAAAAAGGCGCTCGAAGGTATCGTCAAAGACGGGCATGCGACCGACAAACCGCAGATGATCCGCATCGAGCGGGCGGGCTGAACCTGACAGAAACTTCGGCTACAGCGTTTAATCGATTAGCTTTTTCGGCAATGCCGTTTTCTTGTCCGGCAGGTCTTGCCGCTGCGTTTCGACTTTGACAAAAGGTTTGCATAGCAATGCTATGGAAGGCCGTATTCATCCGGAATGCGGCATGTCCACACCAACGCAGGGATTACTATGCTGAAAACCAACGACCAGAATGAAGCGGGTCTCGACCGCATTTTGACGCTCGAGCTCGTGCGAGTAACCGAGCGGGCGGCTGTTGCTGCAGCACGTCTGCGTGGCCGTGGCGACGAGATGGCGGCGGATCAGGCGGCCGTTGATGCAATGCGCCAGGAACTTAATCGCCTGCCGATCGCCGGCACAGTTGTAATCGGCGAGGGTGAGCGTGACGAAGCGCCGATGCTCTACATTGGCGAGGAAGTCGGTACGCGCAATGGACCGGAAGTCGATATCGCGCTCGATCCACTGGAAGGCACGACAATCTGCGCCAAGAACCTGCCCAACTCGCTCGCTGTTATTGCCATTGCCGAAAAGGGTAATCTTCTCTACGCACCCGATGTCTACATGGAAAAGATCGCCGTCGGACCCGGTTATCCCGCCGGTATCATCAATCTCGACGCACCTGCCATCGAAAACATCATGGCTGTGGCCAAGGCCAAGGGCGTGCCGATCAATGAAATCACAGCGTGCATCATGGACCGGCCGCGTCATGCGCGGCTGATCGAGGAAGTTCGCGCGACCGGCGCCGCGATCCGCCTGATCGGCGATGGTGACGTGGCTGGCGTCATCCACACGACTGATCCCGATGAAACCGGCATCGATATCTATATCGGCATCGGTGGTGCGCCGGAGGGTGTGCTTGCGGCTGCCGCCTTGCGTTGCATCGGTGGTCAGATGCAGGGCCGCCTGCAGTTGAACAGCGATGACAAGATCGCCCGTGCCGCCAAGATGGGCATAAGCGATCCCAAGAAGATCTACACAATGGAAGAGATGGCCAAGGGTGACGTGCTGTTTGCCGCAACGGGTGTTACCGATGGCAATATGTTGTCCGGTGTAAAATTTGCCCGGGACTACATTCAGACCCACACCGTAGTCATGCGTTCCCATTCGCAGACAGTCCGCGAAATCAAGGCGAAGCATCAGGATATGGCGAAGTTCCAGTAGGAATGCTTATATCAAGGGCTTCCGCTGCCGGTCCGAAAGGGCCGGCAGTTTTATTTTAAGGCTGTTTACTGACAAATGTCTCTGTACCCTATTGGAACGACAGTATTTTTGCTATTTTGCTGTTAGTGGAATTCATTCGGGCGGGACAACCATGAATATCCGGCACAGAATAGCCTGCGCATTGTTGGTGGCCGTGAGCTCGACACAGTTCTCGACACTCCATGCACAGGACGCTGATCCTGACCTTATTCAAGGTTATCGTTCCGGGGATATTCTGATCAGTCTACCTGACACATCCGGCCCGTTCACCGTAATCAGCCGCACCAGCGATCCACAGAATTTCAGTGCGACAATCGAATATGGCGGGCTGGATGCGCGTGCCATCGTTTCGATCAATGGTGTAAGGGCCAGCAATGTGCCTGGTATCTATCCGGTCAGGGACGGACCGGACGATCCCGTCGTGCGCAGCCTTCTCGATCAGGCTTTTCAATATCATAGCACCCAACCCGGTCAGATCGCGCAGCGGACGAATGTTAGCTATGGCAACCGGGCGATGGCCTGTGTAAGTTCCGACGATCCGCAGAAGAAGGATGATTTTTTGGTCTGCGCTACGGGTGTTCTTGGCCGCTATCTGCTCATCCAACCAGTCATCAACTACAGGCTGAGTTCCAAGGAACTCGTCGACCGCCAGCTTACGGACTTCGCGTCGTCTGTGGCGTCCACCGTGAGTTCCCTCGCGCTGCCACCTGGGAACTGAGTAAGCACCAGCAAAAGCCGTTGGATAGGCCTTTCGAAGCATTGCATTCATTGCCGCCGAGTGATTAACCGGAGCGATGGTTCCTGAACGGCTTTTCCTCGGCGTTGAACAATCGGCAACTGGTCTGAAA
>NZ_JBFUMG010000571.1:0-2767 GCF_054049495.1 Phyllobacterium sp. P5_D12
ATGTTATAGACGGCTTCGGTAACAGGATGTTCGACTTGCAGCCGCGTATTGACTTCGAGGAAATAGAATTCTTGGCGGACGGGGTCGTAAATGAATTCGACTGTGCCCGCCGATTCGTATGAAACCGAAGAACCAAGGCTGACAGCCGCATTGTGCAGCTGCGAACGCGTCGCCGAGGAAAGGCCGGGGGCAGGAGTCTCTTCGATGACCTTCTGATTTCGCCGCTGCAGCGAGCAGTCCCGCTCGCCCAGCGCAACGACCTTACCCTTGCCGTTGCCGAAAATCTGAACTTCAACATGCCGGGCATCCGCCACAAAGCGCTCGAGATAGACCCGCGCATCACCGAAGCTGGCACGTGCTGTCCGCTGCACGCTTTCGAACGAAGCTTGGAGGCTTGAGGCATCACCGCATAGCTGCATACCGATACCGCCGCCGCCGGCGGTGCTCTTCAGCATAACCGGATAGCCGATTTCTTCAGCCGCCGAGAGCGCGTCGTCAACGCTTTCCAGGAGGCCGCTACCGGGGAGCAGAGGCACACCGCTTGCCTCGGCGAGTTGGCGCGCCGTATGTTTCAACCCGAATGCCGAAAGATGTTCCGGGCGTGGTCCGATGAAGGCGATGCCCTCGGCCGCAAGCCGGTCGGCAAAGCCGATATTCTCCGACAGGAATCCATATCCGGGATGAACGGCCTCCGCCCCGGTCAACGTGCAAGCGGCGATGACTGCATCCACATTCAGATAGCTATCGCTGGCGGGTGCGGGACCGAGGCGGACCGCTTCGTCAGCGAGAAGCGCAGGCATGGCAAAACGGTCCGCGTCGGAATAAACAGCGACGGAGGCAATGCCCATCTTTTTCAATGTCCGGATTACGCGGACGGCGATTTCGCCTCGATTGGCGATGAGAATTTTACTGAACATGTCTCAAGCCCCGGTATCGGGGGCTGCATCCCAGATGAGGATACGGATCGGCGTCGGATCAAAGCCGTTGCATGGATTGTTGATCTGCGGGCAATTGGAAATGACGCAAAGCACATCCATTTCGGCCACCAGCTCAACATAGTCACCTGGTGAGGATATACCGTCGACGATTGTCATCTCACCGTCCGGCCTGATCGGTACGTTCATGAAGAAGTTGATGTTCGGCACGATGTCGCGCTTGCTCATTCCATGCTTCGTCACCTCAAGCACGAAATTGTCCCGGCAGGCGTGCAGATAMTTAGTGCCATGACCGAAGCGCACGGTATTGCTTTCGCAGGAACACGCACCGGCAGAGGTATCATGACGGCCGCAGCTGTCCGCCATCATCGTCAACATGACATTACCTTCGTTCGACATGATCCTCGTGCCGGTGCCGATATAGGCGGCGCCCTGTTCGCGCATGGTGTCCTGGTTGGAGTAACGCTCGTAGAAATCATCGGCCCGGTAGAAAAGCGTATCGATCGCCTGCTGGCCGTAGCTATCCTCGATGCGGATCGTCTGGCCCTTGCGAACGATGCCGGACCAAGGTGCCTCCGCCGGGATGAAATGATCCTGGACAGCATTTTCAAGACTGCGCGATGCAGCGGTCTGAATGAAATCAGTCATTGTCGCGTACTCCTTAGGCCAACATCAGCGCGTTGTTTTCAAAGCCGCGAACGGCTTCGGCGGTGGCAGTGCGGGAGAGATCATCCGCGGTGGGCAACGCAGATCGGAACCGTGTCACAGTCACCGCCCTGGGCGTGTAGGCCGGATCTGGATCGAGAGGATGAGGGCAATTCGAGAAACCGACCATCATGTCCATTTCAGCGCGAAGTTCAGCATAGTCACCGCTATTGGAGAGTTTGCCGCGCCACCGAAATTCGCCGGCATCGTCGATACGAACGGGCGCAAAAAGATTGAGAACGGCTGGGATGTCGCGACGATCGAGGCCAAGCTTTCCGGCGACAAGCACTAGATTGTCACGCGTGTTGCGGGTCTTCACATTAGGGTATTTGGCAGCATTCGAAGCTGGCGTCGACCCGCCCATCAGGCAGTCGTGCGCGCCGGAACTATCTTCCACGATGGAGAACATCACACGGCCCATATCAGAGAAGATCACACGGCCCTTGCCCAGCGCCGTCGTCCATTGAACCTTGACCGTATCCACGAGATTCAACCTTTCGCTTGTGTCGGTCGCATTCCAGGCGACCAAGGCAACGGTCGAGGCGGCTCCCCCTTGGTCTATGCGGATGGACTCGCCGCGCTTCAGCGCTGTCGACCAATACCAGCCGCCCGGAATGATTTCGGTGTGGATTACGGCAGCCTCATCGATCAATGGCGCAGGTAGCGGGCTCGGTGCTGGAAGCGCCTTCGGCGCGAACTCCAGTCCCTTGCGTTGATGCTCCTCATAACGCTGCCGGTTGGCGGCGATCTCGTCTGCAGAACGTCTGATGTGCATGATGATTATTCTCCTGACAATGCCGAGCCGTCCCGGCGATACCCCAGGGAATCGATCGGGCCGTCCCGATCGGGGCTAAAGTTCGATGGCACGCCCGCAAGGCGGGGTGGCCAGATGGAAATGTCCTTGGTGATCGTCGCGCCGTAACGCTGCTTTTCCTCGGGTCGGTCCCGTCGCCGCTCGAAGGCAACGACGCGGCTGGCAAGAGTGAAAGCTTCGCGGATGTCGTGCGTAACCATGACGACAGTCATTTGCGTTTCATGCCAAAGCCGCTTCATCAGCGTGTGGATTTCCGCGCGGATACCGGGATCAAGCGCACCGAATGGCTCATCAAGCAGGAGAACCTTCGGCT
>NZ_JBFUMG010000572.1:0-2765 GCF_054049495.1 Phyllobacterium sp. P5_D12
GTCGCAAATATAAACGTCGTTTCCTGCTGTGGGGACGAGGTTACAAGCTGCAAATGCGGTTTGATTGGATGTGGAGAGTGTTATGAGGGAAACAGAAGAAAGCCAGAAGATTCGTGTAAAAAGCTTAGACGACTTCATGTAATTCCCCCTATAGCGATCATATGATAAGGGATTGCCAACTACCCAAAGCAGTCCCCGCGACCAAACAACGATATCGGCGAGTACAGGCTAATTTCACATCGAAGGGTGTGCAACCCATGGTTTAATGTAAGCACACTGAACTTTACCAGTGTGGTAAATTGGTCTCACTTTTGTACGCCGGAAGACTTTAAACTTGGCGTTCGTTAACAAAATATTCTTTTGTAATACGAAATTTGGCTCCAATCAGCTCAGCTCGAGTCCAAAGTGGGCGCTCTTATTTCCGGATTTGACTGCCTGTTGATATTCCGTTGTAATCGAAATAGAAGCGCATGGACTGACCGGAGAGCACACGATGGACCGCTACGAAACCTTCGCGACTTGGATCTTCATCGTCTTCGGTGCACTCATCATTGCCGGGCTGATGGCCTTCGCGATTACTACCGCTGACAAACCTGCTTTTCTTTTCGCGCTGGCTTCCGCATGCGCTGCATTTTTTCTTGGCTTCGCGGTGATTTTCGATCAGCCCCGGCTTTACGGATTGATTTTGTTTGTGTCGGTAGCGCTGATCGCGGCCTCAATCACTGCCATCGTAACCTGATTTTACCCCAGCGTGCTGATCTGGCGATAGGCGCCATGCCAATAGATCAACGGTTCAGCGTTGTGACGCAGCGTCACTGCCCTGACCCTGCCGATCAGGATGCCGTGCGAATGCCGCTCGATGGCATCGTCAAGTTCGCAATCGAGCACCGCCRGCGCATTGACCAGCGCCATCGTCCCTGTGCTGAGCTCCCGCCAATCCGCACCTTGATAGCGTTCCGCGCCCTTTCGACCATCTCTTCCAKAAAAACTGTCGGCCACATGGCGCTGATCGTGCGCCAGCATGTTGACGCAGAAGCTGCCATGCCGCTGCAGGACCGGCCAGGATGAAGACGCGCGATTGATGCTGACGATCACCGAGGGCGGATCTATAGCCAATGACGAGACCGACGTCGCAGTGAAGCCGGTGCGGTCGGCGCCACGTCCAACTGTAATGACGCTTACAGCCGCCGCCAGGTGCCGCATCGAATCCTTGAACAGGTCGGCGTCCACGGTCAGCTCGTGGTGGGCCAAACGCGCCACGCTTGGAAAAATGGACATTCATTTCCTCATTCATTGGATTGTCGCGAACCGCCGGGATGCGAAGGAAAACTCTTATGCTGTATTGCAACACATCAGGCGTGCCTCGAACCAGACCGCTCTTTGCTCCGATTGGCCGCATTTGGCGATTTTGTTTTGCGTTTTTCGCAGATTTCCAGAAATCGATTTCAATGGATGCGAGTGCCGGATTTCATCCGCAACTATCGACAGAGCCATCCCGTTTCGTAATCGCACAGCTTGTGGAAAATAGTTCCACGAATTCCCGCATTAGCGCAAAACTCTACCTGTTAGGCACAGAGAATTATAATCTCTATCGTGTTAATCGTGTATGGAATGTCGGAAGATGACCCCTCGGCAACGAGGATAATCCTGATGGCTTCAACAGATTACACCAGCACGCGCAATTCGCCCGAGGGTGTTCGCCGTTCCGTGAGGGGTCGCGCCCTTGGTGTGATACTGTTTGTGACTGCCTTTGCGTTTCATGTGGCGGTCCTTTTCAACCTGCTGCCGTCATAGTTCCAGGCCTTCGACTTCCGATAATTTTGTCCGAATAATTTTGCTGGCAACCGGAACCAACGTACACTTGAAACATTTCTATATTACTGGTCCCAAACCAGTCTTGGCTTAACCCCACAAAGCCAACATGACCCAATCCTCATGCCCCTTGAGGATTGGGTTTTCTGCATGAGCTGAACAGCAATCGTGAGTGGAGAAAACAATGTCGATTGAAGATGCCAAACATGCGATCGAAGCAGCCATTCATAGCGGTGATTTCAAAAGTATGGGCGTGGCTGTCTTCAAGGCAATCAATGCCCTGGAGCAAAGAATCAAACGGCTTGAAGAAGAAAGCGAACGTAGCAAGGCAAATTTAAGATAGAGTTTTACCATCTGAACCTTGAAATTTTCGCGATATGTGCTAGCATTTTTGCAGGTTGAGTGTTGCGGTACCTTGAGCCTGCGCCGCACTGAAACGATGCGCGATATTCTTATCCAGAGTCCAGTTTGTTAGAGCCAAATCAAGCCTCAACTTGCGAAACCCCTACCGGTCCCGGCAGGGGTTTTGCTTGTGTACTGTGAAGTGTCATAACACCAGCTTAGCCGACTAATCGGCCACGTTTCACTTTGCTAACTCTCTGTCAGGATCGACTGGATATCCGTGAGCGGGTGATTGGTCAGGGTTTTCGGGATTTCACTGACTATTCTGTCGGAGACTTCCTTGTGAAACTCCTGGCGCATTTCGCCTAGTACAAGCGGTGGAGCAATCACAACCAGCCGTTCGAAATCTCCCTTATGGGCATAGCTATAGAGTGCGTCGGCGACTTCCTTGGCAAACCGTTTCTTGGAAATCTCATGCCAGTCCGTGTCCTCGACAGCACTGCGGTGCGGGCTTGGTCCGTCATTGAAACGCCCCGGCCTGTCGCTTCCCTGTTCTCGTGTCGCCGGATTCGAGTGATGCATTTCATGGATGGTGCTGAGTTGGACATGCT
>NZ_JBFUMG010000573.1:0-2764 GCF_054049495.1 Phyllobacterium sp. P5_D12
GGTCACAGGCTTCGGTCCCTTCCTGCCCGATTATCGAACGGTCAACCAGAAACAGGCCGGCGCCCTGCAGGGACAGGCCGATTCAATGACGCGGTCGATAGATCGCCGGAAATGCACCGGATAACCCACCATTCGTCGATTTGCTTGAAGAATTATTGAATAAATTTCTCATATTTTCTCATCTGGCAGACGGATTTACAATCGGCCGCAAACGTTGTTTCGTGTTGCCACGTCCGGATTTAACATATGGACGGATCGCAACTTGGGGGCACGATCATGATCTTCGGTATGACGCCGTTTACACTTTTCCATGTGATTCTAAGCCTGATCGGTATTGTTTCAGGGCTGATTGTTCTGGCCGGTCTTATTGGGTCCGAAAGGAAGGAAAGCTGGACGCTGATCTTCCTGATAACGACAGTAGCCACGAGCGTAACCGGCTTCCTGTTTCCCTATAGCGGCTTCACGCCGGCCATAGGGGTGGGTATCATATCTATGATCTTCCTCATCGCGGCGATCGTTGCGCTCTATGTCTATCGTCTCGCCGGTTCCTGGCGCTCGGTCTATGTGGTCAGCGCAATTGTGTCGCTCTATCTGAATTGCTTTGTTCTCATTGCACAGTCTTTCCAGAAGATACCTGCACTCAACGCACTTGCTCCGACAGGGTCAGAACCTCCGTTCGCGATTGCGCAGGGTATTTTGCTGGTGTTGTTCGTAATCGCGGGCTTTCTTTCGCTGCGAAGGTTTCACCCGATTTACGCCYGAAAACCGAAGCCTTCAATCCTGCGAAACAGATGCAAGCGGCGCCCTTTTCAAGGAACGCCGCTTGTTTCACAGCATGTTGATGATCTGCAAACGCAGACACGATCACCCGGCGCTGCAAATCCAGTTGAATAACCGCAAAACTAAGCGTACACCTATTAGCTTAAGCGAATAGTTTGCTTTCAGCCTTTCGGATAAGCCCGCTAGGTCAATTGTTCTTCTAAGGGAGTGACAAATGGGAGACGTGACGCTTCATACCCCCCACAATGCCTGCTGCGCTACACCGCAGATTCTACAAAAAGTCCGCGAAGAAATGCCAAACAAGCCTACCAGCCCCAACAGGCTTTCGGATATTTTGAGACGAGCCAAAGGCGGTTTTGCGCATCGGCGTTTTAAGCAGCATACTAAATAGCCCACGACGGAAGTCACGGCAGAATTGACATGAAGATCGCCGTGGCCGGGCTACAGCGATCTTTCTGTGTTTACCTTGTCACTTTTGTCTGCTGAAGGACGCATCAGTTCATACGGCTTGCCTGCATGGCGGACTCGCCGCATCATTATCGAAGCTCATCGATGGGGATTGATCCTATGAAGTGCTTTCGAGCTAATTATATAGCCATTATTACTAAGTTGTTTTCGCACCGCCGCTATGGCCTGATGCGACCAAAGCCGTAGTTTATCGCGGCTCGAAGTCCTCTTAATCACTGTTTTCATTGGCAGATGTGGGAGGCACCAATGGAAGAGGATGAAAAAAAAGAAAAGGAGGATTATGCGCCCTACATGACGTCCATCTGGGGCTATCTCATAATCTTTTTGATCATCATACCAATTGTCTTGTATTTAGGCCGTCAGTTCGGAAGGTGAATTCTTGTGTCGTTAACGAGCTTCAATAAGAGGGCGAAGTCCCCTGCAACAATGACATATGCCCCATCGAATGATGAAAACGGGTACGCAGCCGACAATGGAATGAAGTTCTATCTGTACTGGCCGCCAGCGATGATCATGGTTCTCCTGGCCGTCGGCAGCTATGCTGTGGGAATGTATTTTTCCTAAAATTCCTATCGCGGTGCTTCGTATTCGGGGGCAGTACGGGTGGGCCCGAAGAAATATTTGTGCGGGTCTTCCGCAATTTCGGAAATGCTGCGATCAATGCCTTCGACCGTGCGCCGGCTATTCGAGATGAAGCGCTGCGCATTTTTTAGCGGTTGACCCGTCAAATTGCCGAGATTGTTGAGGACGGCGACGAGCTGGGTATTCAAGTTCTTGGCTTGCTGCTGATAGRACTGAAGCTTGGAGCGTATTTCGCTGGCCGTGCTGTCCTTGTCGTCCGAAAGCTGCTTGTCGACCTTGGCCAGTGTTTCATCGACGCGCACAGAGGACTTGTTCACCCGAGAGATGACGTCGCGCGCGTCATTCATGAGTTCTCCGACGCTGCGAGCCTTTTGGCCATACTCGTTTATCATTTCGGTTTTGCCGGCAAGGCCGTCGGTGAATTCCTTGGCCTGCTGGATGCTCGCCAGCAGCGGCCCACGCGTTTTCGCGACATATTCCTCGGTGGCGGTCGTCGCCTTGTCGACACGGTCGATCCAGTCCTGCGCAGTCTGTACCAGCGTCTTCAGCGACGATGGATCGACGTCCATACGCGCGATTGTGTCCTCCTTGTCCGCCTCTTCCAAAAGCCTGGGCTCATAGGCCTTACCGCCCGTCAACTCGATACGCGCCTGTCCGGCCAATATTTCGAAGGCAAGCGTTGCCACGGTCGAGCGCGTGATCGGCGTAGTCGAGTCAATCGCGGTCTGCACTATAACGGCGTCTGGATTGGTCGAATCGATAAAGAGACKCTTCACCTCACCGACCTTCAGGCCGTTGAAGAATACCGGGCTGTTCGCGGCCAGACCCGTGACGGAACCTGGAACCCTGATTTCCAGCGTCGACGTTTCCCGCGTATCGCCATAACGACCGACCCAGTAAAAGAAACCAAACGCGAGCGCGCAGACCACAAGGC
>NZ_JBFUMG010000574.1:0-2764 GCF_054049495.1 Phyllobacterium sp. P5_D12
GGTATCATTTGCGCCAGCGATCACATGAAATTGTGCCATGAGCAATTCTCCCAATCTCGTTTCGAGCGGGAAAGGCACCAGTGGTACCATGCTAGAGGCGGTACCAATGGACCTAAACCTGCACAAGACAAAACATACGCGAATCGGAAAAATTAAGCCAGAGACAATAGCCCCGTCAGGGTGGTCACTCGGCGGCGCAAAATCATTGTTGAGCCACCATCGTGGCGATCCATGATCGAACAGTATCTGCAGAGTCCAGCTTGAATTCGGCAACGCTCTCGAAAGGCGGATCGCCCACCCTCACCGAGCGCCCTCCTGTTTCGTTGGCAAGGCGGAACATGGTCTCGTCGGTCAGATCATCGCCCATCACGAGGAGCTTGCGGCCTGCATAGGGTGCGGTCTCCATGAAGTGCGCGACCGCCATGCCTTTGTTGGTTCCGGCAGGTCCAATTTCGATGACCATCTTGCCATCCTGGCGCTTCCACCCAAAACCGAGGTCCTTGACCAGGCCATCGACTGCATGCGTGGCGGCAATGGCCGCTTCCGGCACCTGACGGTAGTGCACGGCGAGCCCCGAGCCCTTGTCTTCGATCACCATACCCGGCCATCGGCTCGCAAATTTCTGCAACACCATGCGCGGGCGGTCGAGCGCTGCTGGCTCCATCCCCTTCCGGAGAATTTCTGCATTTTCCCTGCGGATTTCCGCGCCATGAAGTCCTGCGACGGTGAAGTGATAGGGTTCAAACATCGCATCGACTGCAGCGATGGAACGGCCGGTCACAAGCGCCATGGCACCATCTACCTTTTGCGAAAGCTTCATGAGTTGAAGCGGTAACTCTGGGGGAATGACGATGCTTTCAGGCGTTGCCGCAAGATCAATCAGCGTGCCGTCAATGTCTATGAAAAGCGCCCAACCATTCAGATCGTCTGGCAGTGGATGGTTTGCATTATCAACCGCCGTACTCGGCTGCATATCTGTTTCCTTTGCTCGAACTCTCATCATTGATGAACTCAACCAGCCCGAAATCGTTCAATGAAAGTTGACTTGCTGCCACTTTTTTCCGGAACCATCATGAATTTGAAGAGTTGGTTAGAGTCCTGACTGCATGCAAGGGACATTTTATGGGACGGCTAGTCGTAATCTCAAATCGCACGGCGAATTTGGGAAAGAATACTCAAATTGGCGGACTCGCTGTCGGTATCGTGGATGCACTTAAAGCTCAAGGCGGCCTTTGGGCCGGCTGGGACGGAAGTGTCGTAGACGCCGAAGAAACCGCAACAACCAAAATTCAGACCCATGGCAATGTCACGAGCCTGACGACCCCACTGACGAGCCAGGAACACGAAAAATACTACCTCGGCTTCGCCAACAAGGTCCTCTGGCCCGCCTTTCATTATCGCCTTGACCTGATGGATTATCGCATGGAGTTTGTGGATTGCTATTCTGCAACCAATGCGAAGTTCGCGGAGATGATCAGTCCGCATTTGCGGGATGACGACGTTATCTGGGTGCACGACTACCATCTGATACCCATGGCTGCTGAGCTCCGCAAACGGGGACACAAGAACAGGATCGGATTTTTCCTGCACATCCCGTTCCCCTCTGCCGACATCTTCTCCGCCGTCCCTCGCCACGAATGGCTGCGTTATTGCATGCTGCAGTTTGATCTCATCGGCTTCCAGACGATCAATGACGTCCATAATTTTCATCGCTATCTGAAAGAACATTCCGATGCGGCAATCATTTCGCCGGAACTTGTCCGCGTCAACGATCGCACAGTCCATATCGGGCATTTCCCCATCGGCATCGATGTGAAGCAGTTTGCGAAAGTGTCGGCTAGAACCGACGATACGATCGAACTCGAACGCATGCGCCGTACCGTTCTGAAGCGCTTCCAGGTCATTTCTGCGGATCGCCTCGACTATTCGAAAGGCCTGCCGCACCGCATGAAAGCCTTTAGAAAATTTCTGGAGATTTGTCCGGAATATCAGGGGCATGCGGACTACCTGCAGATTGCTTCGCCATCCAGGGAAGATGTTACCGCCTATTCCGATATCAAGGCCGAACTCGAGCAGCTTGCCGGCGCGGTCAATGGCAGATTCGCGGATTTCAACTGGGCGCCTGTCCAATACATCAATCGCAACATTCCAAGAGAAAAGCTGGCCCCTCTGTTTCGGGCAAGTCTGATCGGGCTGATAACGCCGTTGCGGGACGGAATGAACCTTGTGGCCAAAGAATACATCGCCGCTCAGGACAACAAGGATCCAGGCATCCTCATCCTCTCCAAGTTCGCCGGTGCAGCCGAGGAACTGAGCGAGGCGCTCATTGTCAATCCTTACGACATCAGCGAGGTTGCGCACGCTTTGAAGACGGCTGTCACAATGCCGCTGGAAGAGCGGCAACTGCGCCATCGCAAGCTTCTGAAACGCGTCGTCGATCGCGATGCCCAATGGTGGCAGCGGGAATATCTCCATGCGCTGCAACATGGCGATCATCACTCTGCCAATGAACGGGTTGCGTGAAGACTATGGCCTTACCCAATTCCGCCTATCGCATTCAATTGAGGGACGGATTGTCCTTCAATGACACCGCTGCAATAGTGCCGTACCTGAATAATCTCGGCATCGACACGCTCACCATTTCTCCAATTTTCAGCTCGATCGATGTCGGTCGCGGCAAGAAATCCTATAACCCGACGAAGCTGGACAGGGACGCCGGGGGTGAAGACGGCTTCGTCGCCCTTGATTCTGCACTTCGCAAGTT
>NZ_JBFUMG010000575.1:0-2764 GCF_054049495.1 Phyllobacterium sp. P5_D12
CGCCAGATGCACGGCAGCGGAGAGGCCGGTAAAGCCGCCGCCGACGCCAGATGCACGGCAGCGGAGAGGCCGGTAAAGCCGCCGCCGATAATGACGACGTCGGCGTTACGCGATCCATCCAGCGCCGGATATTCGGTACGGTCATCGACCGCGGTCTCGTACCAGGAAATGCCAGGGGAAATGGGGGATTGGTAGGGCATATTATTGTGCAATCCGATCAGGAAATACTGGCGCTGCGTTTATCTCTCCCCTTGGAGAGAAAGCGATTTCAGCATCTTAGCTCTTGCTAAGTGCTAGAAATCGCCAGAGAGGGGATTTGCCTACGGAATTATCCCCTCTCTTGGGTTTTCTAAGGAATTAGCAAAGCAGCTAAATCCAAGAAAACCCTATCTCCCCCACAAGGGGGGAGATAAGCGGCATCACACATTCAGCAGCAAAAACTCGCGTTCCCATGGGCTGATGACCTCCATGAAGGTCTCGAACTCGGCGCGTTTGATTGCGGCGTAGGTGATTGCGAAGGATTCGCCGAGCATGGCCACCAGTTCTCTGTCCTGCTCGAACAGGATTGTCGCCTCGATCAACCCGCGCGGCAATTCGATCAGATTGTCGTTGACGGTCGTGGAGGCAGGCTCGTCCGGCTCGATCTTGTTGTTCATGCCGATCAGGCCGCAGGCGAGCGATGCCGCCAGTGCCAGATACGGGTTGGCGTCGGAGGAGGGGATACGGTTTTCCACACGCCGCGCCGCAGGGTCCGAGCGCGGTACGCGAAATGCCGTGGTACGGTTGTCATAGCCCCATTTGACATTGACGGGCGCAGAGGCGGCCGGTGTCAGCCGCCGGTACGAGTTCACATAGGGCGCAAACATCACCAGCGAGGCCGGGACATGCTTCTGCATGCCGCCAATAAAATGCCGGAACGCCGGGCTTTCCGTTCCATCCGGATTGGAGAAAACATTGCGCCCGGTTTTCTTGTCGATGATCGATTGGTGGATATGCATCGCGGAACCCGGCTGGCCCTGTATAGGTTTCGCCATGAACGTCGCATACATGTCGTGCTTCAATGCGGCTTCCCTGATCGTGCGTTTGAACAGGAACACCTGATCGGCAAGCTCGATCGGATCGCCGTGCCGCAAATTGATTTCCAGCTGCGCCGCGCCTTCCTCATGGATCAGCGTATCGATCTCGAGGCCCTGACTTTCGGAGAAATGATAGATGTCGTCGATGAGTTCGTCGAACTCGTTGACGCCGGCGATGGAATACCCTTGTCCGCCGCCGATCGCCCGGCCAGAGCGTCCGACGGGCGGGGTCAGGGGATAGTCCGGATCGGG
This sequence comes from Phyllobacterium sp. P5_D12, assembly GCF_054049495.1. Taxonomy (NCBI): domain Bacteria; kingdom Pseudomonadati; phylum Pseudomonadota; class Alphaproteobacteria; order Hyphomicrobiales; family Phyllobacteriaceae; genus Phyllobacterium; species Phyllobacterium sp. P5_D12. The sequence continues at coordinate 1,329 of NZ_JBFUMG010000575.1, forward strand.
GTTTTTCTTGACGAGGTAGAATTCAATTTCCGGCGCGACGACCGCCTTCAGGCCCTTCCTCGCATAAGCGGCCATGACGCGCTTCAAGACATTGCGCGGGGTAAATTCCACGGCTTCCCCGTCTTTGTTGACGAGATCACAAATGACCTGGGCTGTCGGATCGCTTTCCCACGGTACTTCCGAAAGCGTGGACAGATCCGGCATCAGTTTCAGATCGCCGTCATCTTCAGGATAGGAGAAGCCATGGCCGTCTTCCGGATAGGAACCCGAGATTGTCGCCATGAATACGGCGGAAGGCAATGCCAGCGAGGTATTGGATGTGAATTTCTTCGACGGCATCATTTTGCCGCGCGCCACACCGGCTTGGTCCGGGGTAATGCATTCGATGTCCTCGATATCCCGCCAGGCCAGCCACTCGGAAGCTTCGCGCCAGTTCTTAACACCGCGCGTGGCTTTGACATAGGCGGGCGTACGCCGCCGGGTCCGCGCGGGCTTTTTTTCAGGGGTTTCGGAAGGCATCAATCACCAGAATTCGTTGCGATGGCAAAATGATAGAACAAAATATGACGGGATGGGAGGCGGGGACGAGAAAATTGTCGGTCCACTCGTTTCCAGGGGTTATCGGGCGAGATTTATCCCGAGAAGCCGCTTGTATTCGTTCTCGGCTACGCCGTAGAAACCATTGGCCTCGATCATGAGTCCGGTACGATCGATGATGGTTATCTGTCCTCGCTTTGCCCGGATCAACCGTTTGTCTTCGAGGACATGCAAGGTTTCCGTCGCCCATGGCCGCCGCACTCCAAGCATGACCGACAGGAATTCGTGCGTCAGCATAATTTCTGGACCGTGGGTGCGGTCATGCACCATCAGGAGCCAGCGAGCCATTCTGGATGAGACGTCCGCCTGACTATTCGCCAATACGGTCGAGGCTGTCTGGATGATCATGGTTTGGACATAGAGGAGCAGGTAGTTGCGCAGTGGAGTGCTTGTTTCCATAGCGCGTTGAAGATGCACGGTAGCGATACTGTAACCGACACCAGCTACTTGGATGTAACTGTCGTGCGGCGATTGCATCCCGCCGAGAACGACTGAGAAACCCGTCATCCCGTCATTGCCGGACACGCCCACTTCGATGTCGCGGCCACTGGGCATTTTTGAGACGATCGAGGCAAGGCCCGTTTCAAGAAAGTACACCTCGCTGACGGGCGTTTGCGATTTCTCGATCACGTGCCTCAGCGGCAACTCCATTGCTTCGAGATGCGGTGCCAGCAATTCAAAATCGCTCGCATGCATATGCCTGAGAAGCTTGTTCTCAAACGCAAATTGTGAAGCTGACATTCTGTTCCCTTCCCGCGGGAACAGAGAACCCTGCGTGATGAAATGCTATAAGTATCTAAATAAAAAAATGACACAATACATTGTCCGCCAATGGACAA
>NZ_JBFUMG010000576.1:0-2745 GCF_054049495.1 Phyllobacterium sp. P5_D12
CGGCTGGTCGTTGCCTATCCGGCGACGATCGGGTCGACCGATACGCCATCGCCTTCGGGTACTGTGCAGGTCGAGCGCGTCGCTCTCAATCCGAATTATACCTACAACCCGAAAATCAACTTCAAGCAGGGTGAGAACAATTCAGTTCTGACAATACCGCCGGGACCGAACGGCCCTGTCGGGACGGTGTGGATCGCCTTGTCGAAGCCGACCTACGGGATTCACGGCACACCTGAACCGTCAAAGATCGGCAAGACGAACAGCCACGGTTGTGTGCGCCTGACCAATTGGGATGCGACGGAACTGTCAAAGCTCGTGCAGAAGGGCGTGACAGTCGAATTCCAGGAATAGGCGTCAGCCGCTGGCAGCGACCTTGGTGCCCTTTGCTTCGTCGTCCTTGAGAAGCTGATCGATACGCTCACGTTCGCGCTTGAACGCGACCAGATCATCGCCGCCAAGTTCACCGCCGCTTGGAAGGCGGATGCGCATCGGATCGACCTTGGAGCCGTTGACGATCACCTCGTAATGCAAATGAGGGCCAGTCGAAAGCCCGGTCGATCCGAGGTAACCAATAACCTGGCCCTGCCGCACCTTCGCACCCGGGGCCACACCGCTGGCGATAGCGTTCTGATGCGAATAGCTGCTTTCATAGCCGTTGGAATGGCGAATAAGCGTCTGGTTGCCATAGCCGTTGGTCCACCCCGCACGTTCAACGACACCATTGCCTGCAGCGATGATTGGTGTTCCACGCGGAGCTGACCAGTCCACACCCGTATGCATGCGGGAATAACCAAGGATGGGATGACGCCGCATGCCGAAGGGTGAACGGAAGATGCCGTTCGGTACCGGTTTACGCAGCAGGAACTGCTTGGAGCTCTTGCCGTCTTCGTCGTAATAGTCGGTGTTGCCGTCCTTGCTGTGGAACCGGTAGAACTTTTTCAGGTCGCCGCCAAAATTGGCCGCGACATAGAGAATTTCCGAATCGTCGCCAGCCTTCTCCGAATCTGCCGGGAGCGAGAACAAGGCTTCCAACTCATCGGTGGGTGAAAGCTGCGACTGGAAATCGACATCCGAAGCAAGCATCCTGATGAGCTGTTTGATCATCGAATCCGTCATGCCATAGGCGACACCGGCGCGGTAGATGCCGTCATAGATCGTGGGCAAATCTTCAGTCCGGCGCGAGACGGGGGGATTGTCGTCGAATGCAACCTGCAGGCCCGGCGTCATCTCCGGTTCGTCCGCCGGGACATATTGGTCGCGGTCATTGAGGGCGATCGTCAAGACATGCGTGCTTCCATTATAGACGCTGGCCCGCATGATCCTGTCGGTATTGTTCTGGGATTCGATCCCAAGCCGCAATACGCTGCCGCTTTTCAAACGCGGCGAGTTCAGCAGCTTGGCGATGGCCTCCGACATGCCCGTAGCGTCGCCATTCTCGTAGCCCGCATCATTGAGTGCAGCCAGAATATCCTTGTCACTGCGGAACGGAATGAGTTCTTCCGAATAACCGGCGCTCTCTGCGTCCTCGGACAACCGGGGAGAGACGCTGACATTTTCCTGAATGATTTTGACGGCAAGGGGACTGCGAAGATTATAGGGATCCTCGTCTGTACCAAACCGCAGCGGGTCCACGTAATGGAGAGAAGCGACCTGGATCGCTCCATCGGTCAGAAGCGAGCCGGTGTTGCGGACAACCTCTTCCACGTCATCTACACTCAGATCATCGGCGGGATCGTATTGCGCCGTGGCCAAGGGGAAATCCACGGTACGGAGGCTGACTTCGCTTTCGACCTTGGCACCGTAGATCAAGCCTGTTTTCGGTGTCGGATCAGTGCTCTCATTGGCTTCCGCGAAGACATCGAGGGGATTGAAGGCAGGATATCGGCGATTCGTGTTATGGACATCGGCGAGCGCGATGTGGACGAATTCGAACGGCATTGAGCGAATAACGTCACGCTCGCCATCCTTGAACATGGTTGAAACATCGAGCCGCCTGCGGTCGCGATTTTTCTGTATGGGTGTCGTTGCGGCAACGCGGGCGCCTTTGGTGACATCGGAATTGCCGCCCGGCGCAGGCATTGCATTGCGGGCCATCAATTCCGGCGGAGTTGCCAGCTGCTCGCGGCCGTCAAGCGCTGCAAACAGGGCCACACCCATCAATATGCTCGAAGTAATGCCAGTAAGAAAGGTGCCGGCAAGCCATCGCGCCGAGATCTCACGCCGATCCGGCGGGCCACGACGGCCGTCCGTAATCAACGGCGGCTCGTTGCCCGGATCGATTGATGAGTGCCCCTCGTACTCGTTCATACTGTTAAGTGTTGATCCTGTCGCCGTTATAGACTGCGGGCTTATGAGATTTTTCGGCGCTTGCCGACCAGCCTTGTACTGGCATGAAATCGATTGGGACGCAGTTTTGCCCTCCCAGCTTGCCTATGTCAACGCGCGGTCCCGCAAGCCTGTGCAAATGCTGCGTGGCGCAGAATGATAGATGGGACTGATCATGTGGCATTGGAGCGAGCGCTATGCAGGGATTTGGGCATGTTTGTGGCCGATCCATTCACATTTCAATTCGCTGGCTATATCCACGAGCACCGACTTTGCATGTTAAAACCGCGTCCCAAAAGACTCTGTCATATTTTTCACAATTTCTTCAAAATCGATGTTGACAGGTTTGTTGGGTGGGGTCTATATACCGGCACAACGAGGGCGGGGCGCCGCTGGCGGTTGCCGAATGCGCGCTATAGT
>NZ_JBFUMG010000577.1:0-2740 GCF_054049495.1 Phyllobacterium sp. P5_D12
GCCTGCGAAGGCGGCCATGGATTTTACCGATACCGCAGCACGTAAAATTGGTCCCCTGATGGGGCGCCATCGCGTCGCGATGACCAATCTGCGCAAAGCCTATCCGGAAAAGACAGAGGACGAACTGCAGCAGATTGCCCGAGATATGTGGGGCAACATGGCACGACTCACTGCCGAATATGTCTTCCTGGATGCGATTTTCGATTTCGATCCGCACAGCGACACGCCCGGACTAGTCGAGGTTCAGGGCCGCGAGATCTTCGAACGCATACGGGACGAGAAGGACCGCCCGCATATATTCTTCACAGGTCATACGGGGAATTTCGAGCTGCTGCCGATCTGCGCGGCGACATTCGATCTGAATGTCACTGCGCTGTTTCGGCCGCCGAACAATCCCTACGTCGCCAAGAAAATCCTTGGTGCGCGCCGCACCAACATGGGACATCTCGTTCCATCGAAGGCCGGTGCAGCTTGGTCGCTCGCCACCGTCCTCAACAACAATGGCAATGTCGGCATGCTGGTCGATCAAAAATTCAAACGCGGCATCGCTTCGACCTTCTTCAACCGCCCATGCAAAACCAATCCACTTCTCGCGAAACTCGTGCGTCAATATGAGTGCGATGTATATCCGGCACGCTGTGTGCGCCTGCCCGGTGGCCGTTTTCGTCTGGAGCTTGAAGAGAAGATGGAGATACCGCGCGATGACAAGGGAGCTGTGGACCTCGCCGCAACTGTCCAGGCTCTGAACGACAAGGTCGAGTCTTGGGTACGCGAATACCCCGGCCAGTGGATGTGGTTTCACAAGCGCTGGAACAGCAATTAGTAGTAGTTCATCACCGCATGTTTGGCTTCGCCGAAGAACAGCCAGCGCTCGACAAAAATCCCTAACACATATGCGACGACGCTGAAAACAAGCGCAATCTGCGCGGTCAGCCCTTCGCCAATGGTCATCGCCAGCAAAAGCGCCAAGATAGGGAGGACCACACCGCAAATAAAGGCGATCACCCACAGCTTTGCGGCGTGTTTACGGGCAACGCGAAAGCCCATCTCCCGCGTCAGATAGTTGTCCAGCGCATGCGGGCGCTCAAACAGCCGCACCTCGCCGATGAAGCCAAGACCGGTTGCCGTTTCCGGCGTCGAAATAGGTAAGAGTGTCGTGGCGCGGTTGCGCCAAACTAGTTTGGCGACTAACGCGAGGAGGACGAACAGAAGCGCCAGCAACTCCTCGACCAACCCATTTCCCACGAAGGCGCTTGCGAACAAGAACCCACCGGCTAGCGAAAACAACAGGAAGCACAGTGGTGTCAGTTTCGTATGCCACGAGTCCACAGTCTTGAGCGACGCATAGATCATCGACGTGCAATAGACTGTCACCAAAGCACCAAGCACAGTGATAAACCCCAAAGTCACATCATGTCTATCGGCGAAGATTGCCAGCGCAGCACTCAACGTCAAGGGGACAAACGTCGCGATTGCCATCACACCCTCGCGTGACAACCAGCTGGAGCGCCATTGGCTCAAGGCCCGCCATGCACGTTGCGGGTTGCCGAGATGCATGAGCGAAGCTGCCAGTCCAACGCTGATCAGTGCCAGCGAAGTCAAATAGGCAAGCTTGGTCATTAGCAGCGACGGATCCAGAAAACCGAGCCCAAGCACGACCGCAAGTCCGTAGCCCAGACCTGACAGCGTCGTGAAAACAATAATCGAATACGCTGGATGCATCGCCTAGATCCGGTCCAGCGTCTTGTCGAGCCAAGCGAAAAATCCGCGCGCACCATCGGTGTTCTCTGCAAGAGGTATTATTGGCGTGCTTTCGCTCAACGACTTTCGTGGACGAGGTGGTAGGTACTTGTTGGTGGGCCGTGTTTCCTGCTCCGGCATAAGATCGAAACCACCGCGTTCCACCACCATGATGGCCACATCGGAATTCGGATCGCCAAGGTCGCCAAAATGCCGGGCGTTGACCGGACAAGTCCTGACACAGGAAGGCACGCGGTCTTCTTGCTTCAGTGTCTCATTGTAAACGCGGTCGACGCACAGTGTGCACTTCTTCATCACGCCGGCAGCAAGATCCATCTCCCGCGCACCATAGGCACAGGCCCAGGCGCAGAGTCCGCATCCGATGCACTTGCCCTCATCCACCAGCACGATGCCGTCCTCGGCACGCTTGTAAGACGCTCCAGTCGGGCAGACCGTGACACACGGCGCGTCTTCGCAATGCAAACAGGACTTTGGAAAGTGCACAACGCGGGCGTCGCCAGCTTCACCGATAATTTGTCCGCCTTCTGGCGCGACTTCAAAACTGTGGATGCGGTTGAGAAACGTACCCGAAACATCCTCGCCATAGGGATGCTGGTCCGACAGCGCACTGCCGTAGCCGCCAGTGTTCCATTCCTTGCAACTGATTACACAGGCATGGCAGCCGACACATACATCAAGATCGATCACCAGCCCGAGTTTTTTCACGGTACGATTTTGGGGAAGGCTGGTCATTTTGGCGACCATTCCTGCCCGTAACGCAGTTCATCGATCGGTTGCGATTGACTGCCAGGAGGTTTGATTGCAGCGAAATACGGTTCGCTGATCTCCACCCCAGCCTCAGCCTTCTCAATGCGCACGCGCAAATCATACCAAGCGGCCTGCCCTGTAATGGGATCGGAGTTCGACCAGCGCATCCCATCGGCTTTTGGTGGCAAAAGTTCGTGAATAAGGTGGTTGAGGAGGAATCCCTTGGTTACTT
>NZ_JBFUMG010000578.1:0-2737 GCF_054049495.1 Phyllobacterium sp. P5_D12
GAGTGGCGAAGACCTGACTAGCCGGTACATCATCGTTTCGCGCGAAACACTCTACCAATCCCCGGTACGGTTTACACCCTACGAAAGCGAGACGCTGATTGATGCCCGGGCGCTGGGAGAAATTATCGACGACGCCTATGCCGCCGCGCAACTTTCTCCAGATGCCATCGACACCGGCGCAGTCATCCTAACGGGAGAGGCACTTCGCCGAGAGAATGCCAATGCGATCGCTTCGATCCTGGCAGCACAGGGTGGCCAGTTCGTTTGTGCCGCGGYCGGCCATCATATGGAAGCGATGCTCGCCGCCTATGGATCCGGTGCCGCGCGGCGCAGTTTCGACCAGGGAACGCGGCTCCTTAATATCGACATTGGCGGCGGCACGACAAAGCTCGCGCTGGTGGATCATGGCCGGATTTTGGCGACGGCGGCCTTTCACGTCGGTGGTCGTCTTCAGGTCGTGGATGAGGGCGGGCGGATCATACGGCTCGATCCAGCGGGCCGACACCACGCACAGCGCGCAGGCTTCGATTGGTCAGAGGGTGACCGGATTGATGTCGGTGATCTTGACCGCGTCGCGTCCATCATGGCTGATACGCTGATCGCGGCCATTGTCAGTCGGGACCCGGGCGAGGATGTGACTCATCTCTTTCTCACGGACCGCCTGCCGGAACTCGGCAACCTCGACGGGGTAGTTTTCTCTGRAGGTGTTGGCGAATTCGTCTATGGCCGGGAAAGACGGGATTTCGGCGATCTCGGCTCCCGGCTTGGCCTAGCCTTGCGTTTTCGGCTGGACGACGGCGCGATACCCTGGCCGCTTGTTGAGGCGGGCGAGTGCATTCGCGCTACGGCGCTCGGCGCTTCCGAATACAGCATCCAGCTCAGCGGTAACACCTGTTTCTTGTCGGACCCCGGCACTCTGCTGCCGCAGCGGAACCTTCAGGTCCTGCGTCCGCCCGTCGATCTCTCCAAAGAAATCGATGCGGTCGGAATCGGGCAGACGATCCAGCGGCATCTTCAACTGTTCGACGTCGTTGCTAMCAGCCCCAACGTTGCGCTCGCCTTCGAATGGGGCGGTACACCTGAATATGCGCGTATCCGCGCCTTCGCAGAGGCTATCGAAACTGGCCTTCGTGTACTGATCGATGCGGGTCAACCGTTATTTGTGATGCTCGATGGTGACATTGCCATGACGCTCGGTGCGATCCTCAAAGAAGAACTTGGCGTGCCTGGCGAAGTTCTTGTGCTGGACGGCCTCGCATTGCGGGATTTTGATTTTGTCGATCTTGGCCGTCTCCGGCTCCCATCGAGGACGGTGCCAGTGACGGTGAAATCCCTTGTGTTCAATGAAAGTGCMTCAAACCCTGGCAAGCCTCAGCGTCTGCACCACCGAGAAAGGGTGGCCAGTCCTCCCCATTCGCATTCGCATGCGACACAGCATCATCACCATCATCGTTCCGATCATCATGATCATGGCCCCGATCACGATCACCACCACGGCCATTCTCACAGCACGCCATCCGAATTGCGGACGGACGTGGCAACGAAAGAAAGCCGATAGACACCTGCAGTACCACCAAGAAAGGAAAGCCAGATGGCGAAAGACGCGCTCGTTTCCGAGGACATGGCAAACAAGTTCGCCACCGAAAAGGAAACGCCTTATACGCGCTGGATAAGAGATGAGGGGCTGGATATCATCCCTGCGCTCTACGTACGAAATCTCAGGACTGTGCCCCTGAAGCCCTGGGCGCGGCGTGGCGGCAATGCCGTCTTCGTCAATCATGATGCATCGCGCACCTCCAACGACAGCTATGTGATGGAGATCCCCGCGGGCAAGTCAATTGCGCCACATCGCCAGCTTTACGAGGAAATGATCCTCGTGCTTGAGGGACGTGGATCCACTACCGTATGGAATGATGCCGGCAAGAAGATCAGCTTCGAGTGGCAGGCGGGCTCGCTCTTTGCCATTCCTCTCAATACGCTGCACCAGCATTTCAACGGTTCGGGTCAGCAGCCTGCGCGCTATATCGGTGTTACGAATGCGCCTCCGATCATGAATCTCTACGAAGACCTCGATTTCGTTTTCAATTCAAAGCACGACTTTCCCAATCGTTTCTCCGGCGAACCGGATTATTTCAGCAACAAGGGCGAGCAAAAGGGTCTGCTGCTCGAAACTAACTTTGTTGCGGATGCAGTGAGCCTGCCATTGATCAGTGCCAAGGAACGCGGCGCCGGGGGCGGTCACATCCGCTTCAATATGGCGAAGGGCTCAATGAACAGCCACATTTCGCAGTTTCCGGTCGGGACCTACAAGAAGGGGCATGCCCATGGTCCCGGTGCGTATGTCATCATTCTCAGTGGTGAAGGCTACTCCTTGATGTGGCCGGAGGGCGAGGAACCGAGGCGCTACGAATGGGAGGTGGGCACGCTGATCGTTCCGCCGAACATGTGGTTCCATCAGCATTTCAACACGGGCACGACGCCGGCGCGCTATCTGGCTTTCAAGCACGAGGTGGTTTCCATACGCAATGCGCAAGGTGTTCCAAAAGCATGGATCAGCCGGCGTCTTGGCGGGGATCAGATCGACTATGCCGACGAGAGCGAATTGGTGCGGACGATGTTTGCCGAATCGCTGGCTAAAAACGGCCTGTCGCCACGAATGGAATCTGCCTACGAGACCGAGCTTGCGGATTTGCCGCCGAGGTAGACACCCACGACAGAAGACTCAGAAATCCAATAG
>NZ_JBFUMG010000579.1:0-2726 GCF_054049495.1 Phyllobacterium sp. P5_D12
CCCTACAAAGGCATAGATGTCCTCGTTGACGCGGTATCCCGTGTACCGGAAGAGACGTGGGGTGCGGATTCTCGCTTGATGATTTTCGGCGGCAATCTCGAAAAACAGCCGCGCGAATTTCAGGAACGCATGGAAAAGCTGATAGCAGAGGCCGGCTCGCGCGTGCGCTTCTACGGCGCCTATCAGAACGCTGAAATGCCACGCCTGATGCAATCGGTCGACTGGGTCGTCATGCCTTCAATATGGTGGGAGAATTCGCCGATCGTTATTCAGGAAGCATTGCATCATCGCCGGCCCATCATCTGCTCCAATATTGGCGGGATGGCCGAAAAAGTACGCGATGGTGAGGATGGCCTGCATTTCCGCGTTCGCAGCGCCGAAGATCTTGCAGACCGTTTCACGGAGGTATTGTGTGATCCATTGATTTGGGATCGTCTTCATCACAGTGCCCGCCGGCCAACGAATTACATCGACTGTGCCGAAGAACATGTTGCCCTCTATGGCGACCTGCTCAAATCTGGCCGGCAAGAGCCAATCAACATAGCCGCAAGGACCGATGTCGTTCTTTCGCAAGCAAGCTGAATTTTCGCCAGCTTTCAACGCCACGAGAAGGAAACCCCATGGCACGTGTACTGGTAATGATCCCATCGGGCGAGGTCTACGATCACGACAGTGTTCGCTGGTATCAGCACAGCGATGTGCAGCGTAGTATCAATCACTACCATAATATCGGCGACGCTTTTGTCTTCGATTCGTCGTTGAAATTGATGAACTACGAAAAGCAGGCTGAATTGCCGATCATGAATCCGAACATGGATCACATCGATCGCCTGCGGGAGGAATATGACTACGTCATTCTTCGCGGCTCGAACTATGTTCATCAGCACATGGACTGGACCGATACCATCCCGGTTCTGAAGCGGCTCGGTCTGCCGGTGATTGCCTTTGGCATAGGGGCTCAAGCTCCAGTCGAAGGCCAATTGGAACTCTCCGAGCAAACGAAGACAGTTCTGAAGGTGATAGCGGACTCGACGGCTTCGGTCGGTGTGCGTGGAGCCTATTCTGCACAGGTCATGAGCGATATCGGCATAAAAAATGTTCGAATTATTGGCTGTCCGACTGCATTCCGCCGCAACGATCCCGAGATGAGAATAGAACTGCCGCGGCTTGATGAGGTGCGAAATATCGGGATCACCATCCGGCGAGAGGTCTCACCGACCTATGCTCAGGATATTGAGCGTTACCTGACGTTTCATCGCGATCTCGTCAAGGAGATGGCAGGTCGCTTCGACGCGACCCTGATGGCCCAGGGCGAAGTCGAAGAAAAAAAACTGGTTTTCGGGACAGATGACCAGAAGGAAGAAGCGATTGAAGCTCTGAGAGCAAACAAATGGGCTTCCGACTGGTATCTGGATGAGACGATTGAAAAGCTCTACCGCGACCGCATGTTCTACTCCGATGTCGTCGCCGATTATGAAAGCCTCGTCCGGACAAAAGAACTCGTTCTCGGTTATCGGCTGCACGGCAATCTCATGGCCTTGGCCAATGGCGTGCCTTCCATCTACTTCACCTATGACAGCCGCACCGCGGAGTTTGCCGAGACCTATCAAATTCCGAGTTTCGATGTGTTTAGCGGCGGGAAGTTCAGGCTGGAGGACTATTGGGACCAGTCGCTCTTCGATAAATACAATCGGGCTTGGTACCGGACCTATGGCGAAATGCACCAGTTTCTAACGGAAAACGGTGTGGATCACAAAATGGTGGAGACCGACAAGCAGGTGCCGGATTCGGTTCGCCGTGTCGCATGATACCAGTGCGACTTTCGGGGGGGGGACGCAGCAGGTTGGGGAGGTCCAACCAAAATTCGCTAATTGGCAAAAGCCAGKTGCTTACAAACAATCCCTCAAACAGAATTCCAGGAGTTTCCCCAATGACCGTTCTTGTTACAGGTGGTGCTGGCTATATAGGCAGCCACATGGTGCTCGCATTGAAAGACGCGGGACGATCCGCTGTCGTGCTCGATGATCTGAGCTGCGGTTTTTCCTGGCTGGTGCCCGAAGACGTCCCGTTCATCGAGGGCGATGTCGGCGATCAGGCGCTCGTGCGCGATGTGATCCGCACGCACGGAGTGACCGCGATCCTGCACTTTGCCGGCTCTATCGTTGTGCCGGATTCCGTACGCGATCCGCTTTTCTATTACCGTAACAACACAGTGCAGTCGCGCGCGTTGATCGAGGCGGCTATCGCCGAAGGTATCCAGCATTTCATTTTTTCGTCCACGGCCGCCGTCTATGGCGAGCCCGAGAAGACCCCAATCACCGAAGAAATGCCGCATCAACCGATTTCACCCTATGGCACGTCAAAACTGATGACGGAGTGGATGTTGCGCGACGCGGCAGCCGCTCATCCGGATTTTAACTATGTTGCGCTACGCTATTTCAACGTGGCCGGCGCCGATCCGCAACTGCGTTCCGGACAATCGTTCCCGCGCGCAACCCATCTGATCAAGATCGCCAGCCAGGCTGCGACGGGCGAACGCTCTCACATCGAGGTTTACGGTACGGACTACCCGACAGCCGACGGAACCTGCATCCGTGATTATATCCACGTCAGCGATCTGGCGCAGGCGCATCTCTGTGCGCTGAATTATCTCGAGGCTGGCGGCAAAAGCACCTCAGCCAATTGCGGATATGGTTACGGCTACTCGGTGCTTGAGATCATTGATG
>NZ_JBFUMG010000580.1:0-2714 GCF_054049495.1 Phyllobacterium sp. P5_D12
CTGGCGCGCCAGGCGAGGGAGGGCCTTGCGCAGCGGATCCAGGCCTTGGGGCTAGCCGGTGGCCATTCAGCCGAGCAATATTCGGAACGTCTGGAATACGAGATTTCTATTATCAGCCGGATGAAGTATCCGGGTTACTTTCTCATCGTTGCCGACTTTATCAAATGGGCCAAAGCTCACGATATCCCGGTCGGTCCCGGACGTGGATCAGGCGCGGGTTCACTTGTTGCCTATGCCCTGACGATCACGGACGTTGATCCGCTTCGGTTCTCCCTGCTCTTCGAGCGCTTTCTTAATCCGGACCGCGTCTCGATGCCAGACTTTGATATCGACTTCTGCCAGGAGCGGCGCGATGAGGTTATTCGTTATGTTCAGGGTAAATATGGCCGTGATCAGGTAGCTCAAATCATAACCTTCGGTACGCTCCAGGCTCGCGCCGTATTGCGCGACGTCGGACGTGTATTGGAAATGCCGTATGGTCAGGTTGATCGCTTGACCAAGATGGTGCCCGCAAATCCGGCAAATCCTGTGACGCTATCCAAGGCAATCGAAGACGAGCCACGATTGCGGGAGGAACGTGACAAGGAGCCAGTGGTCGAGCGATTGCTCGACATATCCTTAAAGCTGGAGGGGCTTTATCGCCACGCGTCGACTCACGCGGCGGGTATCGTGATCGGGGATCGGCCTTTGTCGGAACTTGTGCCGATGTATCGCGATCCGCGTTCGGACATGCCGGTTACACAGTTCAACATGAAAATGGTCGAAGAGGCTGGGCTGGTCAAATTCGATTTTCTTGGTCTGAAAACGCTCACCGTTCTGCAGACCGCCGTCAACCTCCTAAAGCGGCGCGATATCACGGTAGATCTTTCGAATCTGCCCTTCGACGACAAGCCCACTTACGAAATGTTGTCCCGCGGCGAGACTGTYGGGGTGTTCCAGGTGGAAAGTACCGGCATGCGCAAGGCGCTGATCGGCATGCGGCCCGACCGGATTGAGGATATCATCGCGCTCGTCGCGCTCTATCGGCCGGGCCCGATGGAGAACATTCCGACCTACAATGCGCGCAAGAACGGTGATGAAGAGATGGCATCGATCCATCCGAAGATCGATCATCTCGTCAAGGAGACCCAAGGCGTCATCATCTATCAGGAACAGGTGATGCAGATCGCGCAGGAAATGTCGGGCTATACGCTCGGTGAAGCCGATCTTCTTCGGCGTGCCATGGGTAAGAAGATCCGTGCCGAAATGGACATGCAGCGGGTCCGATTTGTCGACGGTGCTGTCGAGCGTGGCGTGACCAAGCCGCAAGCCAACTTCATCTTCGACCTGCTCGCCAAGTTCGCGGATTACGGTTTCAACAAATCCCATGCCGCCGCCTATGCGATCGTGTCGTTCCAGACGGCCTACATGAAGGCCCACTATCCAGTGGAATTCCTTGCCGCATCAATGACATACGACATGTCCAACACGGACAAGCTCAACGATTTCCGCCGGGAGGCGGTACGGCTTGGCATCGAAGTCGTCACGCCATCGGTCAACACGTCTTACCGTTTGTTCGAGGTTGGCGAGAACCGCATCTTCTATTCTCTGGCGGCCATCAAGGGCGTTGGGGAAGCGGCTGTCGATCATATTGTCGAGAAACGCGGTGCGACGCCCTATGCCAGCCTCGAGGATTTCTGCGAGCGGATCGACCCGCGTGTCGTCAACCGCCGCGTCTTCGAAAGCCTTATAAATGCTGGTGCTTTCGATTGTTTCGGGCGTGAACGGCCTGCGTTGATTGCCGGGCTCGACAGGATTATCGGCCATGCACAACGTACACAGGAAGACAGCGTTAGCGGTCAGGCGGATATATTCGGGGGAATGGCCGCAAGTGCCCAAACCATCCAGCTTCCCGCGGCTGCACCTTGGCTTTCGGCCGAGAAGTTGCGACGGGAATTCGAGGCGGCGGGTTTCTATCTCTCGGCGCATCCGCTCGACGAATATCGGGCAGTGCTTGAAAAGATGCGCGTCCAGACCTGGTCGGAGTTTTCGGCGGCGGTCAAACGCGGCGCCAATGCGGGGCGTCTTGCCGGGACAATTACGGCCAAGCAGGAGCGCAAGACCAAGACTGGCAACAAAATGGGAATTATCCAATTCTCTGATTCCTCAGGACAATTCGAGGCGGTACTCTTTTCTGAAGCCCTCTCTCAGTACCGCGATCTGCTTGAACCCGGTCGTTCCGTGGTAATCACTGTTGGTGCCGAGGATCGTCCGGAAGGCATCAGCTTGCGCATCCAGACGGCCCAATCGCTCGAAGATGAGGCGACCCGCATGCAGAAGGCCCTGCGCCTTTATATGCGTTCAAGCGAACCATTGAACGCCATTACGCCCTATCTGGTACCGCAAAACGACGGCCAAGTGGTGAGCCTGATCCTGATCAAGGAAAATGGCGCAACCGAAGTGGAGATCGAACTGCCGAACCGCTATCGTGTCGGTCCGCAGGTCGCCAGTGCGATGAAAGCCATACCGGGAATTGTGGAAGTCGAGATGGCTTGAGGGGTACAGTTCAACCAGTCACAACTGAATTGCAATTCCCAATGGAAATTCTTGTTCCAGATTTGACTATTCTTGTTCCAGATTCGGAGAGTCTTGCGCCAAGTTCACCGGTTTTCGTTTGAATCCGTATCATCCGGCAGAGCTTCGACTCGAGATTTGACCCTGCCGAACGTGTATCC
>NZ_JBFUMG010000581.1:0-2698 GCF_054049495.1 Phyllobacterium sp. P5_D12
GACTATGCCCTGCCGAATGCCCAAGGCTATGACGAGATGAAATATGCCGGTCTCTATCATCTCAACGCATATACCTATGCCGATCCGACCTGGTTCCCCGATATGGATCCGGCGCTCCGTGCAATGTTCCAGAAGGTGACGAAGGGCGCGCTGTCCGGTAAGGCGGGCGGGCCGGTGACAGAGGAATTCAAGATCAACGGTCAATATGTCGATACCCCGACGATCGATGGCAAGGAAGGCGTCGTCGGCATCCCGTTCTTCGACGGTTACGTCGAGAAGGCAGCGATCGAATTTCTTGATGCTGCGTCACAGAAGCCGGACGAGCCCTTTTTCATCAACGTCAACTTCATGAAGGTGCATCAGCCGAACATGCCGGCACCGGAGTTCCAGCTTAAATCACTGTCGAAGAGCAAATATGCGGATTCGGTTGTCGAACTCGATACCCGCATCGGCCGGATCATGGACAAGCTTCGTGAAACAGGCATGGATCGGAACACGCTGGTTTTCTACACCACTGACAATGGCGCGTGRCAGGACGTCTATCCGGATGCCGGCTATACGCCGTTCCGCGGCACGAAGGGCACAGTACGCGAGGGCGGCAACCGTGTCCCGGCCATTGCAGTGTGGCCCGGCAAGATCAAACCCGACACCAAGAACCACGAAATTCTCGGCGGCCTTGATCTCATGGCGACATTTGCCGCGGCTGGCGGCGTGCCATTGCCCACTAATGATCGCGAAGACAAGCCTATCTATTTCGACAGCTATGACATGACGCCCGTATTGACAGGGTCGGGTCCTTCGCCACGCAAGGAGTGGTTCTATTTCACTGAAAATGAACTTTCGCCCGGCGCGGCACGTGTCGGCAATTACAAGGCCGTGTTCAACCTGCGCGGCGACAACGGACAGGAAACAGGTGGTCTTGCTGTCGACTCGAACCTTGGCTGGAAGGGCGCGGAGAAGTATGTCGCGACGGTACCGCAGGTGTTTGACCTTTGGCAGGATCCACAGGAGCGCTACGACATCTTTATGAACAACTATACCGAACGCACCTGGACCATGGTCACGATTTCGGATGCGATCAACAAGCTCATGAAAACTTATGTCGAGTACCCGCCGCGGAAACTGCAGAGCGAGTCCTACAGTGGTCCTCTTACTCTGACGAGCTATCAGCGGTTCGAGTGGGCACGTCAGCAGTTGGGAAAAGAAGGCATCACTCTTCCGCTGCCAACAGGCAATTGACACTCAAATGAACCCCCGGATCGAACGGGGGTTCCCTCGCTCACTCTGCTTGCGCGTATGGACACGCGTAGATGGCATTGGAGGATTTCATCATGTTCAAAGCTCATCTTGCTAAAGTTGCCTGCGTTGCAGCGCTGGGCATCGCGGCCATCCTTCTTGTCGCTGTCCCGGCCTGGGCGCAAAACGATCCGCTTCCGTCATGGAACGACACCGCACCAAAGGCGGCCATCGTCGCCTTTGTCGAGAAGGTGACCAAGGAAGGCTCAAACGACTTCGTCGCCGAGCCGGAGCGTATCGCCGTGTTCGACAATGATGKCACACTGTGGACCGAGCACCCGATGTATGTTCAGCTCGCCTTCGTGCTCGACCGTGCGAAAGCCGAAGCCGCATCCCACCCGGAATGGAAGGACACACAACCATTCAAGGCAGTGCTCGAGAGTGATATGAAGACGCTGGCCGCCCTGGGAGAAAAGGGCCTGGTGGAACTCCTCATGACCACACACGCCGGAATGACGGCCGAAGAGTTTCAAACGATAGTGACCGACTGGATTGCAACCGCGCGAGACCCGCGGTTCAAGAAACCTTACACCGAGCTCGTTTACCAGCCCATGCTCGAACTGCTCGCCTATCTGCGTGCCAATGGCTTCAAGACCTTCATCGTTTCGGGTGGGGGCATCGAGTTCATGCGGCCGTGGACAGAGAAAGTCTATGGCGTTCCGCCCGAACAGGTCGTCGGCTCATCGATCAAGACACAGTTTGAGATGAAGGACGGCGCACCGACCCTGATGCGCCTGCCGCAAGTCAACTTCATTGATGACAAGGCCGGCAAACCCGTCGGCATCAATGAACACATCGGTCGCCGGCCAATCGCCGCTTTCGGCAACTCCGACGGCGACCTGGAGATGCTGCAGTGGACGACTTTGGGCGAAAAGCCGGGATTCGGGCTGATCGTCCACCACACGGATGCCGAGCGCGAATATGCCTACGACCGGAATACGGAATTCGGCCGCCTAGATACGGCGCTCGATGCTGCGGCTGTGAACCAGTGGACCGTCGTCGACATGAAGGCCGACTGGAAGCAGATATTTCCCGAGAAGTAGGACAGACAGCCTGGTAAACGATTGGATGCAGGTGCGGGTAACGTAGTGCTAGTTGAAATGCAAAACCTCCGGTTGCGCGCGCGTTCGCATATCACGCTTTGGGCGGCATTTTCGCTTTACGTTCTGCTCGCATTCGCCGGGCTGGCCGTTGCGGCTGAGAAGGTTCCGACTCCGCCTGCCGATCCGCGTATCTCGATTCACGACGGTTTCGTGGACGAGACTAAATGCGCATCCTGCCACGCTAACCAAACTGCCGCGTTTGCGAAGTCGAACCACGCCAAGGCGATGGCCATCGCCAGTGACAAATCGGTGCGGGCAAATTTCAATAATACCCGCTTCGAGCATAACGGCCTTGTTTC
>NZ_JBFUMG010000582.1:0-2692 GCF_054049495.1 Phyllobacterium sp. P5_D12
AGGCTGGCGTGCGTATGGGCCAGCTAGCGCAGCGAGGTTTCCTGGGACCCCCTTTTGCCATAGACAGCCATTTCGGGCTGATCGACGTATTCGGAGGCAGTACTGCCGCACCGGAACGATTGGGCCGGGAACTCGGTGCAAACTGGGCGATCACCCAGACATGGTTCAAGGTTTTCCCGATCTGCGGCTGGATTCAGTCGGCCGTGCAACTTTTGCTTGAGTTGAGGGGAGCCGAGCCGCTGTCGCCGCGCGAAATCTCCAATGTTCGTATCGGCGTCAGCAAATATGCCGCTCAGAACAATAGCTCGCCAGCGCCTATCGATACGATGGGCGCGCAATACAGCATCCCCTATTGCGCCGCTCTGGCCCTGACCGGCAATCCCCGCGACCCGGATATGTTCGCCGTTTCAGCGGTAAATGATCCCATCATCAGGGAGCTTGCGAGCCGTATCGAGGTCGTTGTGGATCCCCGTATCGAGGCCGTCTATCCCGCGCAGTATGGGGCCAGCGTATCGCTAAACTTTGCCGATGGCCGTACCAGCGAAGGAATGGTGCTGGATTGCCATGGCACGCCGTCCGACCCCTGTACGGAGGAAGAAAGCCGCACCAAGTTCAAGCTTCTGACGCGAGGCCGGCTTGCGGATGAGCAAGCGGAACTGCTCACTGAACGCGTGAGGACACTAGGTGCCTTGCCATCTGTGCGGCTGCTTACAGAGACCCTTTCCTTGTCGAGGTCTGCATGAGTGTGTCGCTGCAAGAAATCACACGGCGCAAAATTGACGTCTCGCGTGATGAAAAACTGCATTTCTTTTCGGTTCCCGCTCTGGAAGAGCATGGAATAGGCAAGGTATCGCGACTGCCCATTTGTCTGCGGATCGTGCTGGAATCCGTTCTGCGCAATTTGGACGGTAAAAAAGTTCTGCCCGAGCATGTCGAGCGCCTCGCCAATTGGCAACCGAACGCAGCGAGGGACGAGGAAATACCATTCACCATCGGGCGTATCGTGTTGAATTGTGCCGCCGGTATTCCCTTGCTCGGCGATTTGACGGCTATTCGCGGTGCAATGATGAGGCTGGGATATCCCGCGGGGGTGGTCGGTCCGAAAGTGCCCGTGGACATGGCGCTCGACCATACTTTGACCGTCGATTATCACGCCAGGCCGGATGCCCTTCAGCTCAATACCGAGCTCGACATAAAGCGTAATGCCGAACGCTACCGCTTCGTAAAATGGGCGATGCAGGCTTATGACGGTATCCGGCTCTTTCCGCCGGGAGCCGGTATCCTGCATCAACTGAATCTTGAATTGCTTGCGCCGGGTTTCCTCGTGAAGGATGGCGTTTGCTATCCGGATACCCTGGTTGGGTCGGATTCTCATACCTGCATGATAGCGGGGCTGGGAACAGTCGGTTGGGGTGTCGGCGGGATTGAGGCCGAAGCCGCTATGCTGGGCGAGCCGGTCTTCTTCCTGACGCCAGATGTGGTGGGTGTCCATGTGACGAATGCGCTACGGGACGGCGTGACCGCGACGGATCTTGTCCTGCATGTCACTGAGATGATGCGCAAGGCCAAGGTCGTTGGAAAGTTCGTTGAATTCTTTGGTGAGGGTGTGGCAAAGCTAAGCGTGCCGGACCGAGCCACCATCGCCAACATGGCTGTCGAATACGGCGCCACCATCGGCTATTTCCCTGTCGATGAGCAAACTTGCAGCTATCTTCGGCAGACTGGGCGCACGGAAGAAAAGGTCCGCGCAGTTGAGAAGGTCTATCGCGCACAGGGCTGTTTCGGCGCGGTGAAAACCGGTGAGATCGATTATTCCGAGGAGCTGCAACTAAATCTGGCGGACGTCGTACCAAATCTTGCCGGTCCGAAGCGCCCACAAGACCGTGTGCCGCTCGATGACTTGAAGCCGCGTTTCGACGAAATTCTGCACGCGCCAATTGCCGATGGCGGCTACGGTAAAGTGGAGGCATTTGCGGGCGACAATGCGACAGGTGGCGATGAGCGCGCACACGTGGTTTCCGATGGTGACATTGTAATTGCCGCCATTACATCCTGCACGAATACATCCAATCCAGGGGTAATGCTGGCCGCCGGTCTGGTCGCCAGGAAAGCAGTGGCTCTTGGCCTGAAATCCCAGCCCTGGGTCAAGACCTCGCTCACCCCCGGCTCGAAAGTGGTCAGCCGCTATCTGGAGGCAACCAATCTGCAAAAGTCATTGGACGCGCTCGGTTTTGTGGTTGCAGGTTATAGTTGCGGAACTTGTGTCGGTGCATCGGGTCCTATCGATTCCGAACTGGAAAGCCAGATCGCCGCGCGCGATGTGGTGGCTTGCGCGGTACTGTCGGGCAATCGTAATTTCGAAGCACGCATCCACCCTGCCGTTCGCGCCTCGTTTCTTGCGAGCCCGCCATTGGTCGTTGCCTTTGCGATCGCTGGGCGTATCAATATCGATCTTGCAACGGAACCGCTCGGAATAGGAGCGGATGGACAGCCCGTTTATCTTCAGGATGTCTGGCCAACGCCCGAAGAACTGGCTGAGGCGCAAGCTCTCGCTGCAAACCCCGCATTTTATCGCGAGACCTATGCCGGTGATATTGCCGCAACCGATCCGAACTGGAAGAAAATACCGCAGATAACAGGCGAACTTTTTCCTTGGGAGGATGATTCCACCTATCTGAAGGAGCCGCCATTC
>NZ_JBFUMG010000583.1:0-2678 GCF_054049495.1 Phyllobacterium sp. P5_D12
GTGGACATCGAAGAGGCCGGTGAAATGGCCGCAAGGCTTCCCGGTCCGGTCTTTGTCGTCAAATCGCAAATTCATGCCGGCGGCCGCGGTAAAGGTTCGTTCAAGGAACTGGGCGAAGGTGCAAAGGGCGGTGTCCGCCTTGCCCGTTCGGTTGCGGAAGTTCGCGAACATGCCGCTGAGATGCTTGGCAATACATTGGTGACGATCCAGACCGGCCCTTCAGGCAAGCAGGTCAACCGTCTCTATGTCGAGGACGGATCGCAGATCGAGAAGGAATTCTACCTCTCGCTTCTTGTCGACCGCGCAACCAGCCGCGTTTCGTTCGTTGTCTCCACAGAGGGCGGCATGGACATCGAAACCATCGCGCACGACACACCGGAAAAGATCCTGACCTTCTCGGTCGATCCCGCAACGGGCATCTTGCCCCATCATGGCCGCGCCGTGGCCAAGGCGCTGGAACTTGACGGCGATCTCGCCAAACAGGCGCATACACTCGTCGCAAAACTCTATACCGCGTTCACTGCCAAAGACATGGAGATGCTCGAGATCAATCCGCTGATCGTCTCGAACGACGGCCAGTTGAAATGTCTCGACGCCAAGGTCAGCTTCGACTCCAACGCCCTCGCCCGTCATCTCGACATTTTCGAAATGCGTGATGAGACCGAAGAGGACGCCAAGGAGATAGAAGCGTCGAAATACGACCTCTCCTACATCACGCTCGACGGCAGCATCGGCTGCATGGTCAACGGCGCCGGCCTTGCCATGGCGACCATGGACATCATCAAGTTCTACGGCGCGGAGCCGGCCAACTTTCTCGATGTCGGCGGCGGCGCCACTGCCGAGAAGGTTGCGGCGGCATTCAAGATCATCACCGCGGATCCGAATGTAAAAGGCATTCTCATCAACATCTTCGGCGGCATCATGCGCTGCGACGTGATCGCGGAAGGTGTGATCACGGCCGTCAAGGAAGTGGGGCTGACGGTACCGCTCGTTGTTCGCCTTGAAGGCACCAATGTGAATGAGGGCAAGACGATCATTGCAGCATCGGGGTTGAACGTCATCCCGGCTGACGATCTCGACGATGCCGCCCAGAAGATCGTCAATGCAGTCGGAGGCTTGAACTGATGTCGATACTGATCAACAAGAATACCCGTCTCCTCTGCCAGGGCTTCACCGGCAAGACGGGCACGTTCCACAGCGAACAGGCGATCAAATATGGCACCCGCGTGGTCGGCGGCACCTCCCCCGGCAAAGGCGGAACCTCACATCTCAGTCTGCCCGTMTTCGACACGGTGGCGGAGGCACGTGAAGCGACCGGAGCTGACGCCTCGGTTATTTACGTGCCGCCTTTCGGCGCGGCCGACGCTATCTGCGAGGCGATCCAGGCGGAAATTCCGCTGATCGTTTGCATTAGCGAAGGTATTCCGGTCCTCGACATGCAGCGTGTCAAACGTGCATTGAGCGGTTCGAAATCCCGACTGATCGGCCCCAACTGTCCCGGCATCATGACTGTTGATGAATGCAAGATCGGGATTATGCCAGGTTCCATCTTCCGCAAAGGATCCGTCGGCATCGTGTCGCGCTCGGGCACGCTGACCTATGAGGCAGTATTCCAGACCTCGCAGCAGGGCCTTGGCCAGACCACCGCGGTCGGCATCGGTGGCGATCCCATCAAAGGCACCGAGTTCATCGACGTGCTGGAAATGTTTCTCGCCGATCCGGCGACGGAGTCAATCGTGATGATCGGCGAAATCGGCGGTTCGGCTGAAGAAGAAGCCGCGCAATTCCTCGCCGACGAGGCAAGACGCGGACGTTCGAAGCCAACGGTCGGATTCATTGCGGGGCGGACAGCACCTCCGGGCCGGCGCATGGGCCATGCCGGAGCCATCATATCCGGCGGCAAAGGTGGCGCAGAAGATAAAATCAGCGCCATGGAAGCAGCTGGCATCCGGATCGCCTCTACGCCGGCGCGTCTTGGCACAACGCTGGTCGAGCTTCTGAATGAGCGCTCGGTATCTCCACGCCTGTCGGCAACCGGTTGATGGACCGAGCGCCGGATCAGATCGCCATGTCGCTTGAAGATCACTGCCGCGAAAGGCTTGCCGCCTTTCGCGCGCGGCTGACCGACGAACCGCGCTATAATCCTGTGGCACAGCTCTCCTTCGAACTGTCGCGTGATCTCGAAGCAGGCACGCTCAGCAGACAGGATTTGGCCGGCCTCATTCATACTCTCGGCAAGGCTAGCTTTCAGGCTCGCGCCCGTGCCCTCGCCGGTTATGTTGGCCCGCTCGATATGGATGAGAATCGCGAGCGTCTGACGTTCGCCATCGAATCCCTGCTCGGCGATGACGGCACATTCGAGAAGGATATTGCCGTCCTTCGTCGTTGTCAGCTTGGCTTGGTGTTTACAGCACATCCAACCTTTCTCCTGTCGCGCCGCCAGCGCAACATGCTCGCCCGCCTCGCCAATGGCGAAATCGTTGAAGACGATGAAACAGGTTTGGGTCCTGATCGTCCGATTACGCTGAATGATGAGCATGAAGCGGTGCTTATGGCGGTTGACAGAGCCAGCGATGCTATCGCCGAGTTTTCGAGATTGTCGATTGAGATCCTGCGTCGGCGCCATGGAGATAGGTGGCGAGAGGCGCAGATTGGTTTTGTCGGCGTTGGTACCTGGG
>NZ_JBFUMG010000584.1:0-2675 GCF_054049495.1 Phyllobacterium sp. P5_D12
GAGCTGGATGTCGAAATCGGCGAAGGCGTCAAGGCTCGTGTCCTGCGGGGCATGGTGGCCGACGTCCGGGTCAAGGGCGAGCCGGTTGCCGACAACAAGAAATAAGGCATAGTGAGGGGGCGGCCATTGAGCCGCCCTTCTGATTCTAGTTCCAAGGTTGCGACTTTATGCTCTATTTTAGCCGCTGGAAGACTGTACTCATCTGGGCTGTTGTTCTAGCAGGCGTTATTCTGGCGCTGCCAAATCTCTTCACACAGGATCAATTGGTGACCTTGCCGGACTGGCTGCCGAAGAAGCAGCTGGCGCTGGGTCTCGACCTCGAAGGTGGTTCGCGACTGCGCCTGCAGGTTGACAAGGACCATCTGCCCGACACCGACGCAACGATTGCGATCCTTACGCGCCGTCTCAGTGAGCTCGGCTACACCAATCCCAATGTCGAGGGCCAGCGGAATGGCCGTGTGCTCGTCGAAGTCCCCGGGCTTTACGACTCGCAACTGCYCAAGGACATCCTGAGCCTCACCGGCGAACTGCATTTCCAGATGGTCGACGATTCCGTGCCGGTTCAGCAGGCGATCGACGGCACGCCGCCGGAAGGTGACGAGGTGGTGTATTCGTTCGACGACCCGCCTGTTGCCTATCTGGTCAAGAAAGAGCCGCTTGTCTCAAACAAGAACTTCGTCGATGCGCAGGCCGGAATCGATACGACCACCCAAGAGCCTGTGATCACCTTCAGACTGGACAGCATTGGCGCTGACCGGTTCTCAAAGGCGACCAAGGCCAATGTCGGCAAATCCTTCGCTATCGTTCTCGACAACCAGGTGCTTTCAGCTCCGGTCATCAGCGAGGAAATACCCGGGAATACAGGTCAAATTTCCGGCAATTTCGATCTCTCGGGTGCAAGTAACCTCGCGCTTGTGATGCGGGCAGGCGCGCTGCCGGCGAGTGTCACCGTGCTTGAAGAGAGAACGATCGGCACTGATCTCGGAGCGGCTGCGGTAGCCTCTGGCAAGATTGCTGCTCTTATCGGCGCAGCTCTTGTCATCGTTTTCATGCTTTTGACCTATGGCCTTCTCGGGGTCATCGCCAACATTGCCCTTGTCGTCAATGTGATCCTGATACTGGCAGTGCTGACGCTCTTCGGCGCGCCGCTGACGCTCGCGGGTGTCGCCGGTATCGTGCTTACCATTGGCATGGCGGTCGATTCCAACGTG
Organism: Phyllobacterium sp. P5_D12; assembly: GCF_054049495.1. NCBI lineage: Bacteria > Pseudomonadati > Pseudomonadota > Alphaproteobacteria > Hyphomicrobiales > Phyllobacteriaceae > Phyllobacterium > Phyllobacterium sp. P5_D12. The sequence goes on from NZ_JBFUMG010000584.1 coordinate 1,212, forward strand.
CTGATCTATGAGCGTATTCGCGAGGACAGGCGCGCTGGCTTTTCCGTTATCCAGGCTATCGATTCTGGATTTTCGCGGGCGCTTGCAACAATCGTCGACGCCAATGTCACCACACTGATCGCGGCACTCGTGCTTTTCATTCTCGGCTCCGGGCCGGTGCACGGTTTCGCGCTGACGGTGACGATCGGTATCGTCACGACACTATTCACGACCTTCACGCTGACACGCTGGCTGGTATCCGTGTGGGTTCAATGGGCGCGTCCGAAGGAAGTTCCCGGCGCACTCCTGAAGCTCGTTCCAAATGATACGAAAATCCCGTTCATGAAGCTGCGTTTTCTGACGCTTGGCTTTTCGGCGCTGTCGAGCATTGGAGCGATCGTGCTTTTTGCCATTGTCGGCATGAATTTCGGTATCGACTTCAAGGGCGGCACGATGGTGGAGATTCAATCGCACGAGGGTGCGATCGATCTCGATGATGTCTATAGCCGACTGGAAGATCTGAATATTGGTGACATCAAGATCGAACCATTCAAATCGGATGATCGCGCCCTGATTACCGTGGGCAGCCAGGGTGAGGGCGAGGATGCCGAGCAAACTGTCGGTGTGAAGATCCGGGGTGAATTGCAGGATGATTTCGATTTCCGCCGCATCGACGTTATCGGGCCGTCCGTATCGAGCGAACTGTCACACGCCGGAATGCTCGCAGTCGGACTCTCATTGGCGGTGATCTTCGTCTATGTGTGGTTGCGCTTTGAATGGCATTTCGCACTTGGCGCCATTCTCGCAACAATCCACGATGTGCTCTTGCTGCTTGGTATGTTCATCGTCTTCCAGATGGAGTTCAACCTCTGGAGTATCGCCGCGTTGCTCGCGATAGTCGGCTACTCACTCAACGATACGGTCGTCATCTACGACCGCGTGCGCGAAAATTTGCGACGATACGGCAACAGCATGTCTCTTTCAGCGCTTCTCGATGCATCGATCAACCAGACCCTGTCGCGCACGATTCTGACATCGCTTGCAACGTTTCTGGCGTTGATCGTTCTCTATCTCTATGGTGGAGATGACGTGAAATCATTCGCGCTGGTCCTCGGTGTCGGCATTATCGTCGCAACCTACTCGTCGATCTTCGTTGCCGGCCCCTTGCTGATGCTGTTTGGCCTCAAGGGCAGGGACGTCGCGGAAAACGGACCGTCGGCGGTGTMCGGCCAGAATGGAGCGTAATTAATTGGTCAAGGGCATTGAAATTCGGGATGCGCACTTTCCTGGGCGTGCACCCATCGATGCTTATGGCAATGGCGGCTTTCGCTTCGCGGACATGTCGCATCGCGGCTCCATACTCTGTCTCCCATCCGGCATTCATGGCTGGGAGCCGAAAACCCTGCCACTCCTGACGATAGCCGATTTCTCTATCGTGCTTGATCAAGCTGACGATATCGAAATTTTGCTGGTGGGGATGGGGAC
>NZ_JBFUMG010000585.1:0-2668 GCF_054049495.1 Phyllobacterium sp. P5_D12
CCCTTAGGCAGGGTAACAGCAGAAATATGGATCGAGTCGCCGATCTGCGTGCCAGTGAGATCGATTTCAATCGCGTCTGGAATAGCGTTAGCTGGGGCATGAAGTTCAATATCGTGACGAACGATGTTGAGTACGCCACCGCGCTTGATACCAGGCGAAGCTTCCTCGTGGAGGAAGTGGATCGGTACATGCACGTTCACCATGGACTTGGCCGATACGCGCAAGAAGTCGACGTGTACTGGCTTGTCACTGACTGGATCAAGCTGGAAGTCCTTGGGTAGGACCTGAATCGACTTGCCGTCCAGAAGGATGTTGGCAATCGTCGTCTTGAAACCGCCGCCGTGAATCTTGTAGTACAGCGTCTTGTAGTCGAGGGTAATAGAGACTGGCGCCTGCTTGTCACCATAGATGACAGCTGGCACTTTACCGTTGCGGCGAATTTCCCGGGAGGACCCCTTACCAACCCGTTCGCGCGCCTCGGCCTTGAGCTCGTATGCTTCGCTCATGGCAATTCCTTTCGAGGTTCAAATCTGGAGTGTTTTTTGAGGCCAGTGGATGGCTGTTCAAAAAACATGAAGCGGTCGCACGCTCACCCGCAACCGGATGAAATGACCGCTCCATTCCGCGTTGCCTCCAAGGGTGTCTACGCGGATGGCGGCTCTATAACGGAAAGGCGACAGATGTGCAAGTTTGTTGCTTGAGCAGGGGCAGACAGTTCCGGAGATTAATCGAAAAGGCTGGAAACAGACTCTTCCGAGGCCGTTCGCGAGACGGCTTCGCCGATCAGATCGGAAATCGACAGCACTCGAATATTGGGTGCAGCTTCAATGGCAGGGGTTGGCTGAATGGAATCGGTAATGACTAATTCCTTGAGCTTCGAACTGGCGATACGGGCGGCGGCCCCGCCAGATAGTACGCCGTGCGTGATATAGGCGGTGACGCTGGTCGCGCCCTTTGCAAGAAGCGCTTCGGCCGCGTTGCATAACGTACCGCCAGAATCGACAATATCGTCGAACAACAGGCAATCCTTGCCGCGCACATCACCGATGACATTCATGACTTCGGACTCGCCGGGACGATCACGTCGCTTATCAACGATGGCGAGCTGTGCATCTATGCGTTTTGCCAGAGACCGGGCGCGTACAACACCGCCGACGTCGGGCGAAACGACCATGACATTCGACTTGCCGTAATGTGCGCGGACATCGCGGGCAAAGACCGGAACAGCATAGAGATTGTCGGTCGGGATATCGAAGAAGCCTTGAATCTGGCCAGCGTGCAGATCAAGTGTGAGGACGCGATTTGCACCTGCTTCGGTGATCAGATTTGCCACTAGTTTTGCGGAAATTGGCGTGCGTGGGCCAGGCTTACGATCTTGACGGGCATAGCCGAAATACGGAAGAACGGCTGTGATACGTTTTGCCGACGAACGGCGGAACGCATCGATCATGATCAGCAATTCCATCAAATGATCGTTTGCCGGAAAAGAAGTCGACTGCATGACGAAGACGTCCTCGCCTCGAACGTTCTCCTGAATCTCGACGAAAATCTCTTGGTCGGCGAAACGGCGGACGCTGGCCTTGCCAAGAGGGATATTGAGATATTTGGCAACAGATTCGGCAAGAACCCGATTGGAATTGCCCGCGAAGAGTTTCATGCCGTATTTTCTCCACGTCTTTTTCAGAGCGCAGCCAAAGTAAAGGGTATGGCGGGCCTTTTACTGCCCCTGACGCACATTGCAAGCGGGCACGCTAGATTCATACACAATTCAGCGAGAATATCGCCTTAAACGTGTAAATATGTCACGTCTTGGTGCCTGATACCCATGTCATATAACCTTGGATAGCCTTGTCAGCGATGCCTTCCATAACCTTCGGGGGGACGGTGCTCCACGGGTCAGTTCCTCCTCCAGGTACCTTTTCTTGACCCTGTATCCGGTGCAGACGTGTGCCGGCTGGATCAAGTACATCCCATACGTAGATGATCGTCGTCTGGTTGCCATCGGGGAGAGCAGAAAAGTAGCCCTTCATGATGTGCGTGTTGTCGGTGTCGCCGGCTGTGCCGAGCGTGATGCCTTTTTCCTTGGCAAGTGCCGACAGACGTTGCGATAGTGGCGTAGCCGCAGCGATAGGTGCGCCTACAATGGGTGCAAACCGCAACTTTGCCGTGGGCTGGGCGCTCGGCTTCCCGGTCTGGGTGGCCCCAGATGCCGTTGTGGTTGTGTTCGAGGTTGCGGGACCGGTGCCCGGTGTGGCCGTTGCTTGTGCATTTGTGCCCGCTGAAGCGCCTGGTATTGCGGTGGCTCCCGGCGCGGGTGGTGTTGTCTGGCTTCCTTGTGCTGGGGGTAGATCAGCTTTGGTAACGCCAATAGGGGACTCTGAACTATTACACGCTGTAAGTGTGATACCGGCCAGGACGACGAATACACATGTCAGTGAGTTGCGAGACTTCATTTACTCAAACCCCGTCATGAGTCACCACTGTGCTCATTTGCAAGCAAAAACAGACAAAAGTTTTATTTTACGATCAAGTCAAGAGATTGGCGGGAAAGCGGCTCCGCCTGACCATTGGTGGTAAGGTAGGTACGGCCAAGCGTCATGGCCGTATTGCTGTCGGAGTCCATGATGATCATGTGAGCAAACAGTGTCATATCGGGCTGGATACGTTC
>NZ_JBFUMG010000586.1:0-2657 GCF_054049495.1 Phyllobacterium sp. P5_D12
CAAGTGCGGGCCTTCTGACAGAAGTAGTCTTTCCTGAAATCGCCCGTATCGATGGCTGGATCGAGACTGGAACCGAGGTAACGGCTTTCTACGATCCAATGCTCGCCAAGCTGATCGTGGTGGCCGAGGACCGTGATGTCGCGATCGAGAAGCTGAAGACTGCTCTCGCCAATACCTCGATTTCTGGCATCGAAACCAATCTGGACTACCTGCGGGCAATCGCGTCATCTAAGCTGCTCGCCAGCGGCAAGGTGGCGACCACGGCGCTACGGGACTTCGCGTTCATTCCGGATATCATCGAAGTTCTGGCTCCGGGCGCTCAGTCGAGCCTCCAGGAGCTGCCCGGGCGTCTCGGTTTGTGGAATGTTGGCGTACCGCCGAGCGGACCGATGGACGAGCGATCCTTCCGTCATGCCAACCGCCTGGTCGGCAATGACGACGCAACGGCAGCGCTGGAACTGACCGTATCCGGTCCAACACTGCGCTTTTACACCGACGCTGAGATCGCGCTTTCCGGGGCGAGAATGACCATGATTTGCGACGGTGAAAAGCTGCAACACAATAAGGCCRTAACGATTCGTGCGGGACAGGTGCTCTCTATCGGGGCAATCGATGGTGCCGGTCAGCGCGCCTATCTCGCGATCAGGGGCGGCCTTGCTGCTCCGGTCATCCTTGGTTCACGCGCCACCTTTGGACTTGGCCAGTTCGGCGGCAATGCTACCGGCACACTCAAAACCGGTCACGTACTGCATCTCGCGCGGCATGCCACCGGGCAATTGGGGCCCGAAACCGAGCCTGCCAAGCTCACGCGCGAATGGCAGGTCGGCGTCGTCTATGGGCCGCATGGCGCACCGGACTTCTTTCAGCCGGAAGACATCGATACGCTGTTTTCCAACCCTTACGAGGTACATTTCAACAGTGCCCGCACCGGCGTCCGTCTCATCGGCCCTGCACCGAAATGGGCGCGCAGTGACGGCGGCGAGGCGGGGCTTCACCCGTCAAACCTCCATGATAATGCCTATGCTGTGGGAGCGATCGATTTCACCGGCGACATGCCGATCATCCTAGGGCCCGATGGTCCGAGCCTTGGCGGTTTCGTTTGCCCTGCGGTGATTGCCCGCGACGAACAGTGGAAAATGGGCCAGTTCAAGCCCGGCGACAGCATCTGGTTTCATCCGGTTTCTCGCCCGGACGATCCTGTTACCGGACCGGCCATCCTTCGGTCGGCTTCAAATGCTGGGTCAGCCGTTGTCGGACAGCGGGACAATGGACCGGTTTCTGTGGTCTATCGCCGCCAGGGCGATGACAACCTGCTCGTCGAATATGGCCCGATGGCGCTCGATATCGCGCTTAGGCTACGGGTTCATTTGCTGATGTCCGCCGTGTCGGCGGCCCAGCTTCCCGGCCTTATTGATCTGACACCCGGCATCCGTTCTCTGCAGATCCATTATGACGGCACGACGCTGACGCGAAAGCGGCTGCTTGGACTTTTGGCGGAAATCGAGGCCGGTCTCCCGGCAGCTCAGGAGGTGACCGTACCAAGCAGGATCATCCATTTGCCGCTGTCGTGGAATGATCCGGATGCCGAACTCGCCATGCGCAAATATCAGGAACTCGTCCGGCCAAACGCCCCATGGTGCCCTTCCAACATCGAGTTCATTCGCCGCATCAATGGACTTCCCGATGAACAAGCGGTGAAAGACATCGTCTTCAACGCGAGTTATCTGGTGCTGGGGCTAGGCGACGTCTATCTCGGTGCACCCGTCGCGACGCCCATCGATCCGCGCCATCGCCTCGTCACCACCAAATACAATCCGGCCCGCACTTGGACGCCGGAAAATGCGGTCGGTATCGGGGGCGCCTATATGTGCATCTATGGCATGGAGGGACCGGGCGGTTATCAGCTTTTCGGCCGAACGATTCAGGTATGGAATACCTGGCGGCAGACGCCAGTCTTCGCCAGGGGTAAGCCATGGCTTCTCAATTTCTTCGATCAGATACGCTTCTTTCCGGTCAACCATCAGGAATTGACGGAAGCGCGTGCCGCCTTTCCGCATGGCGGCTACCCGGTCAAAATCGAGGAGACGGAGTTCTCGTACGCCGGTTACGAGAAGGAACTGAAGCGGAATGCCCAATCCATCGGGCGCTTCAAGAACACACAGCAAGCCGCCTTCGACCAAGAGCGGCATCGCTGGAAGGAAGCCGGGCTCGACAGCTTCGTTAGCGATAGTGGCGGCGGAGAAAGCCCGGACGCCGATATTCCGGCTGGGTGCTTTGGCGTTGCCAGCAGCATTCAGGGAAACATCTGGAAACTGCTCGTCGAACCTGGGGCATCTGTTGCCGCTGGCGACCCGCTCGCCATTGTCGAATCCATGAAAATGGAATTTCAAGTCAATGCTCACGCCGCAGGCCGTGTCCGCGAACTACGCGCAGCGYCCGGGCGAAACGTTAAAGCCGGCGATATCATTGTTATCCTGGAGGACTGCTGACATGCTGCCGATAATTCTCGATCTTTCAAGCCTTTATGCCGCCTATCAATCCGGCCTGACACCGCTCGATCTCGTTGAATCGTTAATCGCCCGCCGCACCGCATCAAATGATCCGGCGATCTTTATCACCCCCACGCCGGATGAGGACCTACGGGCAGCCGCACGCGG
>NZ_JBFUMG010000587.1:0-2657 GCF_054049495.1 Phyllobacterium sp. P5_D12
GACAAGAACTCCATTGAAGACGAACTCAACGAAGCGATCGAAGATTTGAAGCGTGATGATCCGCAGCCAAACCGCAAATCGGGAGGCACGARGCCCAACATCGATCTCATTATGGGCATCCCGGTGGATGTTCAGGTCGTGCTCGGCAGTACATCGATGCCCGTCGCCAATCTTATGAAGCTTGGCCGCGGCGCTGTTGTCACGCTGGACAAGCAGATCGGCGATCCGGTCGATATCGTCGTCAATGGCAGGGTTATCGCCCGCGGCGAGGTAATCGTTCTTGAGGACGATTCCTCTCGCTTCGGCGTCAGCCTCACCGAAGTTATCGGCAGCGGCATCTGATCCAAAATTCACACCACAACTCTTGGAAGCCGGCCGCATGAGCGATCAAGAAATACCTCAAAGTTCAAGCGCCATCATGGATCTGTCAGGTCCCGAAAAGGTGGCGGCATTGCTCGTTGCCATCGGGCGGCCATCCGCATCGCGGCTTCTCAAGCATTTCACCGCCGATGATCTGCGTTCGCTTGCCGGCCATGCGCGCAAGCTCGAACCGATCACGCCGGGTGATTTCGAAGAGCTGGTCAAGCAGTTTGAAAATGCCTTCGCCGACGGCGCGCCGGTATCCGAAGCCGGGATGCGCTTCGAAGGATTGTTACGCGAAACGCTCTCAGCCGACGAGGCCAGCGCTGTCATCGAGAACCGCCGTCCGGAATTGGTGACGCAGGAGTCGGCGTGGGACCAGTTGCCACGCATTCCAACCGAAGTGCTTCATGCCTATTTGACCGCACAACATCCACAGGTGAGCGCCTATGTCATTTCCCGCCTGCCGTCTGATATTGCTGCCAAACTCCTGATTCGTTTCGATCCCGCGGAGCGGAGCGCCATCATACAGCGCACTTTGCACATACGTAAGGTTGGTCCAGCCGTTTCAGCAATGCTGGAGGGCATCCTGCAGCGCGAAGTCACCGGCAAGGACAACACAAGTTCCGAAAAGAGCCATCATGGAACGATCGCCAATATCATCAATCAGCTGGAAAAATCCGAGATCGACGAATTGCTTGGGGGCCTAACCGATCTTGGCGCCGATGATCTCGCCAAGATCAAAGCCAAGCTGTTTACCTTCGAGGATATCGTGCGCATATCGCAGCGCGCGCGGCTCGTCCTTTTCGATGAAATCCAAACCGACGTGGTCACGACAGCCTTGCACGGCTGCGAACCGCAGTTACAGGAACTCATCCTGCAGTCCCTGTCCACCCGTGGGCGGCGCATGGTGGAAACCGAACTTTCCAGCCAGACCAACATCAACGCCAATGCGGTGACAGAAGCACGGCGTACAATTGCCCGCACGGCTATTGTGCTCGCAGACCGCGGTGACCTCAAACTCGAAGCCGAAGAGCCCTCAGCGTGAGACGAGTTCGCTAGCCAATGTCGGATACGGCCGACAAGGAAAGCAAAACAGAGGAAGCCACTGAGAAAAAAATCAGTGATGCCATCGAAAAGGGCAATCTCCCCTTCTCCCGGGAAGCGCCAATCCTCGCTTCGATCATCGCTTTTCTCATCATAATGGTGTTCGTCGTTGTACCCAGCGGCGCAAAACTTGCTTCGTTTCTTTCCGAACTCATGGATAAATCGGACGATTGGCGGCTCAACAGTGCCGATGATGCGCGACAATTGTTTGGCATTATCGGCTCAGCCGTCGGCTTGGCCTTACTGCCGGTCCTCATCATTGTCCCTGGCGCGGGTATCCTCGCATCTGTCCTGCAAAACGCGCCCCGCATTGTCTTCGACCGCATCCAGCCGGAAGCGTCGCGTGTTTCCATTGTAAAAGGCTGGTCGCGTCTTTTCGGTTCAGCAGGCCGCGTCGAGTTCCTCAAATCCACTTTGAAATTTGCCGCCGCGAGCATCATCGTCTTCATGATCTTCTTTAAGGACAGCCATTTCTTCATCGACGCGATCATCACCGAGCCGAACCAGTTGCCCGAACTCATCCGCACGCATATCGTGCGCCTGCTTTCCTCCGTAGCGATTGCCGTCACCGTGCTTGCGGCATTCGACCTTGCCTGGACCCGTGTTCACTGGCGCAGCGAACTTCGCATGACACGCCAGGAGATCAAAGACGAACACAAACAGGCAGAAGGCGACCCGCTGCTCAAATCGCGCTTGCGTTCACTTGGCCGCGACCGGGCGCGTCAACGCATGATCGCATCGGTCCCGACTGCCACACTGATCGTCGCAAATCCGACACACTTCTCGGTTGCTCTGCGTTACAATCCTGCCAAAGACGGGGCACCCGTCGTTGTGGCAAAGGGTCAAGATATCATCGCCATAAAGATCAGGGAGATCGCCGAGGCGCATGAGATACCTATATTCGAGAATATCCAGTTGGCGCGGTCACTTTATAAGCAGGTCCAGGTCAATCACGTGATAGCTCCGGAATTTTATAAGGCAGTCGCCGAACTTATTCAATTTGTTAATGGACGCCGTAAATAATTGCCTACATTCAAGCGGATCAGTATATGAAGAGAACACAATTTTCCGTTGCCCGCGTCGAGATCATCTCCGCGCATCTGCAGGAAGTCATACACGATCTTTGCCTGGTGGATGTAGCAGACTATATTGCTTTCATTCGTTGCGAACTGTTCGGCAATATTGCCGAC
>NZ_JBFUMG010000588.1:0-2652 GCF_054049495.1 Phyllobacterium sp. P5_D12
GCATGGCGATACGCAGGCCGAAGTCAATCGCGGTCTGAACTGCATCAAGGGCTATTTCCTCTCGAAGATCATGTATGGCGCTGATCGCCTGACAACGCCGCTCTTGCGCAAGAAGGGCGGCAATTACAGCAAGGACGGTGAGTTCGAACCCGTGACCTGGGACGAGGCGTTCCACGTAATGGCCGAACAGTGCAAGCGGGTATTGAAGGAAAAAGGCCCAACAGCTGTCGGAATGTTTGGCTCCGGCCAGTGGACGATCTTTGAAGGCTATGCCGCGACCAAGCTCATGCGGGCCGGGTTCCGCTCGAATAATCTCGACCCGAATGCACGGCACTGCATGGCCTCGGCTGCCTATGCCTTCATGCGCACGTTCGGCATGGACGAGCCCATGGGCTGCTATGACGATTTCGAACACGCCGACGCGTTTGTCCTTTGGGGCTCGAACATGGCCGAGATGCATCCGATCCTCTGGACGCGGATCGCCGACCGCCGTCTAGGCCACGAACACGTCAAGGTCGCGGTGCTCTCGACCTTTACCCACCGCAGCATGGACCTTGCTGACGTGCCGATAATCTTCAAGCCCGGAACAGACCTCGCGATCCTCAACTACATCGCAAATCACATCATCCAGACCGGACGGGTCAACGAAGAGTTCGTCAGGCAGCATACGACGTTCATGCGCGGTGTGACCGATATTGGTTACGGTTTGCGCGCGGACCACCCCTTGGAGATCAAAGCCAAAAATGCCTCCGATCCGGGGAAGATGGAGCCCATAGACTTTGAGGCGTTCAAGACACTTGTGTCGGAATACACGCTTAAAAAGGTATCCGAACTTTCCGGGGTCGATTCCGGTTTCCTCGAAGAGCTTGCCGAGCTCTATGCTGATCCCGGTCGTAAAGTCATGTCGCTCTGGACGATGGGTTTCAACCAGCACGTGCGCGGCGTCTGGGCGAACCAGATGGTCTACAATATCCATCTGTTGACTGGCAAAATCTCGGAACCGGGCAACAGCCCATTCTCATTGACTGGCCAGCCATCGGCTTGCGGTACGGCTCGCGAAGTGGGCACATTCGCCCACCGCTTGCCCGCGGACATGGTGGTCACCAATCCGGAGCACCGCAAGCATGCTGAGGAGATCTGGCATGTTCCTCACGGTATTATCCCGGAAAAGCCGGGCTATCACGCTGTCGAGCAGGACAGAATGCTGAAGGACGGCAAGCTCAACTTCTATTGGGTCCAGGTCAATAACAACGTGCAGGCGGCCCCCAACACCAGCAATGAAACCTATCAAGGCTACCGCAATCCCGATAATTTCATCGTAGTATCAGATGCCTATCCAACCATCACGGCGATGAGTGCCGATCTAATCCTGCCAGCCGCCATGTGGGTGGAAAAGGAAGGCGCATACGGCAATGCCGAGCGGCGCACTCACGTTTGGCATCAACTTGTACAGGCACCCGGGGATGCACGTTCTGACCTGTGGCAAATGGCCGAATTCTCCAAACGTTTCACGACGGACGAGGTCTGGCCTGCGGAGACCCTTGCTGCCAATCCAGGCTATCGCGGCAAGACACTCTACGAGGTGTTGTTCAGCAACGGAGTCGTCGACCGCTTCCCAACAAGCGAGCTCAGCCCCGAGTATAGCAACAACGAAGCCCAAGCGTTCGGTTTCTACATCCAAAAGGGATTGTTTGAAGAGTATGCCACTTTCGGTCGTGGTCACGGCCACGACCTTGCACCTTACGACCGCTACCACGAAGAGCGCGGACTGCGCTGGCCTGTGGTTAACGGCCAAGAGACGAGATGGCGTTACCGCGAAGGCTATGATCCCTACGTCAAGCAAGGCGAAGGCGTAAAATTCTATGGGCGGCCGGACGGCAAGGCTATCATTCTCGCCGTTCCCTATGAACCTCCGGCTGAATCTCCCGACGACGAGTTCGATATCTGGCTTGTCACGGGACGCGTCCTTGAACACTGGCACTCCGGGTCGATGACCATGCGGGTTCCAGAGCTATACAGGGCCTTTCCGGGGGCTCGATGTTTCATGAACGCGGACGATGCCCGTAAGCGCGGTATTAACCAGGGGGCCGAAGTTCGGATCATTTCCAGGCGCGGGGAAATCCGTTCCCGCATCGACATCCGCGGACGCAACCGCATGCCCAAAGGCGTGATCTTCGTGCCGTGGTTCGATGCCAGCCAGCTTATCAACAAAGTCACCCTTGATGCCACGGATCCCATCTCCAAACAGACGGATTTCAAAAAATGCGCGGTCAAGATTGTTTCGGTCGCATAGCCCACCGACCAGCGTGGGTTTTGGCTATTTTTACCTTCGTATTGTTCGTGGGACCCGCGGCAATTGCGCAGATGGTGCCTGCGCTGTCCGGGCCCGATGAGGCCATGGAGGAAATCCCGGCTGCGCCGATTCCGAAATGGACGGTCGACGATATCCGCAGGATGCGCGCCTATCCGGACCAACCACCTGTCATCCCGCATTCAATCGAAGGCTATCAGCTGTCCGTGAACGCCAACCGCTGCCTGTCGTGCCATAAGCGCGAGTTTACCCAAGGGTCGGGCGCTCCGATGATCAGTGTCACCCACTACATGACCCGTGAAGGCCAGATGCTGGCCGACGTGTCGCCGCGGCGCTATTTC
>NZ_JBFUMG010000589.1:0-2648 GCF_054049495.1 Phyllobacterium sp. P5_D12
GGAGTAGTTATCGAACCCTACTATGTACTGGAGTACCCGGATTGGGTCTGTGTTCTGCCGATCACGCCTCAAGGTGAGGTGGTTCTTACGCAAGAATATAGACATGGCGTTGGATTGGTGGTTGCCGGTCTGCCTAGCGGCGTCGTCGACAAAGACGACTTTGGCCCGGAGGCGACGGCACGGCGTGAATTACTGGAGGAGACTGGCTATACTAGTAACCGGATTGTGCCATTGGGATCACTTTACGCCAACTCCACCAATCAACCCAATATGGTTCACTACTTTCTCGCTCTCGATGCCGAACTAACGGGCACACCGGCATTAGATGCGACGGAGCAGATTGATGTCGAACTCATTCCTTGGGAGCACATTCGCTCGACGCTGCTCCTGCGCCAAAGCCACCATATAGCCTGCGTCCATCTGGCGGAAAGACACTTTTTGGGACATTTTTCACCGCCGCCTGCTGGTGCCTGACACGCCGTCATCCACTTGGCGTCCCAGATAACGCCTAAAACGCGCCACTCAACCGGCTATGCATGGCCAGCCGCCGGGAGCAGACAGTCCAGCGTGTAACTTTGTTGAGGTGTCGCCACACACACTAGATCAATTGTTGGGGATTTCGCTCATATCGACCGCGGCGACTCCGAAGCCGGTTGCCTTCACCTTTCGATCAGGGTCTTGCTCGACGTTGATACGATCTGTGCTCCTTGCCGAGCGACATGAAATCGAAGCGAGATTCATCGTATCCTGAACCGGTACATCGATGATCTCGTGCGCCTTAGATCTGCGCACTCTAATCATAAGATGGATCAGTACTGTATCATCGCCAAATCAGACGCCGATAAGGGGTCAAAAAATTCCCTGCAATTGACAGCCAGCCTTCTAACTTCCTTGGCCAAGTCCGCCCGGTTCCTTGCGAATCCGGGGGGCGCGGGTGACGACTACCTGGCGAGACAGGTCGCTGCGTATCCGTTCTATCAACCTTGCGAAAGTTTTTCGCCCGGTTCAAGGAACCTTCCGCGAACCGATTTCCCCTCGACCTCGACCATAACATGATCCCCCGGGGAAGTCGGAGCAGGTGCACTCTTCGCCGCAGCGCATATTGCTTTTGTAATTCTTTGAAATCCGTCCCGGCCCGTTGAAATGGCAGGTACCAAGCTCGCGAGACTAGACGAGTCCGGAGCCCATCCACACTCGTCATATACCGAATTTCTGAGGGAGTTGGTCGCCAAATTGCTGTCGACACTAGGAGTAGTCGTACACGCAGATAAAAAGACGAAAGCGGTGGCAATCAAGACGTAGCAAGCTAATCGCATTTCAGCATTCCCCGATGGATATCGTTCAGGTGACTTCGCCAATTATCATTTTTTTAGTCTAGTTGCGACCGCGTGGACATTGCAGGGGAACAATGTCCAGCGTTGAGAAAGCAGCTCCTATGACGCCGCCGCTACGGCTGGGCTGCCCTTGCGTTTTAAATGCGTATGACTAGAATCCTATTTGGCAGGGTATATTGGGTTCTGGGCGGCTCCCGCCAATCGTGGCTATCGGCCCGCCCTCTCCCGGAGAATAACGTGAGCGGTGGGGTGATGGACGAGGAGCCGGCAGCCGAGGACAAGCCCCAGCGCCGCCGCTACTTGCGGCGGCCATTCATTGTCGTCATCCTCATCGCGCTGCTGCCTGCCACCGTGTATGCGAAGCTCACCCGCAACATCAGTCACATCGAAGTCACCCGCGAGGACCTGGGCGACGCCCGCCCGGCCAAGGCATCGACCGACGCGCTGAACATCCTCGTCGTCGGGTCGGACCAGCGAGACGACAGGTACGCGGGGGAACGTGCGGACATCATCATGCTCGTGCACCTGTCCCCTACACGGAACGAGGCGGCCGTCATCAGCTTCCCGCGCGACTCGCTGGTCCAGCTTCCGGCCTGCCGCTCCGGGGAAAGGCGGCCAGGTCAGCAGCGGCGTATCGGCATGATAAACTCCTCGTTCAGCTTCGGCGGTATCGGCTGTACCTGGAAGACCATGGAAGCGCTCACCGGCATCCACATCGATCACTTCGTCACGGTTGATTTCACCGGCTTCATAGGCATGGTGGATGCGATTGGCGGGGTGKACCTCTGCATCCCCGAGCCGATCCGTGACAACTACGTACAGCTGGACCTGCCCGCGGGGTGGCAGACGCTGCAGGGTGAACAGGCGCTGGGGTACGTCCGTACCCGCCACAGTATTGGCGACAGGTCCGACATCGGCCGCATCCAGCGTCAGCAGGATTTCGTCGTCGCCATGGCGAAGAAGACACTGAGCGGTTGGACTCTGATCAACCCGGTCCGGCTGCTTGGCTTCCTCAACACGGCTACCAAGTCCATTACCACCGACCCTGCCCTCACACTCGGCGTGATGTTAGACCTCGGGCTCATTACCCGCAGGCTGTCCTCCGATCAGGTCCACTTCGTCATCACGCCGTGGCGCTACTCCACCAGCTACCCCGGTCGGATAGAGTGGCTCCAAGGACCGGCCAAGAAACTGTTCCGGTCGATCGCCGCTGATAAGCCCCTCCCCGGGACAAAGCTCAGGGATACCCAGTCCACCGTGCCGCCACCCTCCGAGACGGACGCCAAGCAGTACGCGGACCACGCCGGTCCGGCC
>NZ_JBFUMG010000590.1:0-2638 GCF_054049495.1 Phyllobacterium sp. P5_D12
GTCATCCTCGGGCTTGACCCGAGGACCCACATTCGATTTGGGCGTCCTTGTCATGGGTCCTCGGGTCAAGCCCGAGGATGACGGAGAGAGGGATATTATGGGCAGATCCCATCCCGACCGTGCAGAATGGGTTTCTCATGGCTGAGGGCAAGATATTCGCCGGACCGCGCATCAGGCGCATTCGCAACGAGCGTGGTCTGACACAGACCTCCATGGCGGAGGCGCTGGGCATTTCGCCGTCCTATCTCAATCTCATCGAGCGCAATCAGCGGCCGCTCACGGTCCAGCTCCTGCTCAAGCTCTCCTCGACCTACAAGATCGAGCTCGATACGCTGCAGATGGAGACGGGCTCCTCCATGGCCGTGCTCAAGGAAGTGTTTTCCGATCCGCTGCTCAATGGCGAATTGCCGGGCGATCAGGAGTTGATCGAAATCAGCGATGCGGCGCCTAATGCCGCCACCGGCATCATCAAGCTTTATCGCGCGTACCGGGAATCGCTCGAGCGCCTTTCTGATCTGTCGCAACTTCTGGCGAAAGACGGCCGGGCGCCATCGCTTGTCGCCACGCGCATGCCGCTGAACGAGGTGCGCGAGGCGCTGGAGCGCCGCGCCAATCATTTCCCCCGTATTGAGGGGGAGGTCGATAGCTTTACCAGTCTGCTCAAACCCGGCGATGATCTGCTTGGCGCGCTTAAGGCCTGGCTTAAGGCCGAGCACGGCATGACGGTACGCATCTTGCCCGTGGCAACGATGCCGAACTGGCGCCGCCGTTATGATCGTCATTCGCAGCGGCTGTTCATATCCGAGCGGCTGTCGCCCTTCGACCAGTTGCGCGAAGTGGCGATGGAGGCTGCTCTCATGCGCATGCAGGTGGTCATTGCCGCCGAAATCCAGGACCTGAAACTCTCCTCCGACGAGGCGCGGCGCATTACCCGTTTCGAGTTCGGGCGCTACGCGGCGCATGCGCTGATGATGCCGTATCAGGCTTTCCAGAGTGCCGCTGTTCGCGCTCGCTATGACATTGACGTTCTCCGTTCGCGCTTCCATGTCTCCTTCGAACAGGCCGCCAACCGCCTGACCACCCTTACCGGCAGACAAGACATTCCGTTCTTCATGCTGGAGGTCGACCATGCCGGAAACCGCTTCCGCCGGGCAGGGGCGCAAGGGTTTCCGCAGTCCCGTTTCGGCGGCGAGTGCCCGAAGCTGCCTGTCTATGCTGCGTTTGCCCAGCCCAGCCAGATCCTCGTCGAGGCAGTGGAAATGCCGGATGGTGCCGAATTCATGACCATCGCGCGCACACTGGAAGGGCCGCAAGGCGCCTTCAACGAACGCCCGCGCCGTACTGCCATCCTGCTTGGCTGCGACATCGAATTTGCCGACCAGACGGTCTATGGCGGCGCCATCGGCAACCACAGCATCAGCGCCCCGCCACTTGGCAAATTTGTCGGCTCAACGCCCGTCGGCCCGGCCTGCCGCTTGTGTGAACGCGCTGCCTGCCTCTCGCGAGCCGAACCACCCGTGACCCGGCCAGTGGGACTGGACGAGATGGTGACCGGCCTTAGCGCATTCGACTTTCAGTAGGCCGAGGTTCGCCATCCTGAAAACAAAACCGGCTCTGAATAAGTTGTGTAGGGTGTGTGGCGATTCGGGTCAGGACGCGACGAAAATGGTGGTTTTCGAGCAACGGAACGCAGCGTACTTTCAGGTACGTGAGCACCGGAAGCACAGAAAGACGCCATTTACAGGCCGTCAGAGCGTGAATGCCTAGCCTGGAGGGCCGGTGTATCCGACCGCATTGGGCCCGCCGTTCATCTCGCGAAGCTTGACGATGTAATGCTGCGGACGCAGCAAGTGGCCGGGTGCTTTATATCCCATGGACCGCGCGATCTCGCCCACGAAGGCATTGCAGTTGAACGTCGTTGCTTGCCAGAAGCGCGATCTGGCTTGCAGTTTGCGTATATAAGCAACGACTTTATTGTACTCGGCTTCGTTCAAGGTGACGCGCCAGGTTGCCGACCTGTACTTATCGTCCGTATCACCGTCGCTCTCACCTGTCTCGGCTGGAACGGGTATGTAATGACCAAGAATATAGGGAACCACGCTGTTGGTAGCCGGGTGGAGGCCGGCCACTTCGCGATCGACTATATTGCCCGCCTTGTCCAGACGCCCGAACATCACATAGGTATGGCCGTAGGTAAGGGCATAGCGCGAGCGAAACTCGATATAATAGCGCCCGCTTTTTTGCTCGGGCTGGGCTGCTGTCGCCGAGGTCACCTGAACGGCCGCCGCGTTATCGCCGGCACCGGCTACGGAACCCGACTTGCTCCCATCGCTCGTTTGGCATCCCGCCACTGCGAGTCCAAGCGCGATCACAGATAACAGACGAACACTCATGAGCGTCATCCCATCCCAGAATTCATCAAAACGCAATCCTCAAGCCCGGCCATACCCGCTATAAATCACCGGGGGCCGCACAGCCGCCTGTTAAGCCGGCATTTTGCGAATCACATGATGCTGGAAGGGTCGGGAGACCCTTCCATTTTTTTGACGAAACTACTTATTTATAAACTGGTGCTGCTGCGGGCTCTTCAGCGACTGGCGGCGGGGCTTTCCCCTTACCGATCGTCCCACACGCGCTT
>NZ_JBFUMG010000591.1:0-2617 GCF_054049495.1 Phyllobacterium sp. P5_D12
GGAAGCGGGCGCGGTGACGTTGGCAACGAATGCGGTTTTAATGAACTTCCTGCTGATTTCCGGCTATTTGATTGATGGAGTAACCACCGCCGCAGAACAGATTTCCGGCCGTGCAGTCGGCGCACATTACCGCCCGGCATTCGACCGCGGCATAAAGTTGTCGTTTCTGTGGGGCTTGTTGTTGGCGACAGCGATGGCTGTATTCTTTCTGATCTTTGGTGATGCAATTGTTGGATTCCTGATCAAATCAGACGAGGTGCAGGAAATGGCATCGCTTTATTTGCCGTGGGCAGCCTTGGCGCCGGTTGTCGGTCTGCTGGCTTTCCATATGGACGGGGTGTTTATTGGCGCGACATGGTCGCGCGACATGCGTAATATGATGATCCTGTCGCTGATCGGCTATTTCGCTGCCTATTTCATCCTGCCGAAGTTCTTCGGCAACCATGGTCTATGGCTAGCGCTGCATCTTTTTCTTGGTTTGCGCGGAATCTCCCTGTTATCGATTCTTCCGAGCCGAACACGAACGCAGTTTGCCAACTAGACCGGGATTACTTTTGTGGCCCAATCGTCAACGTCGCAATCGCGTAACGCTGCGATAGTACTAACGCTGTCGCGCTTCAAGGTTGCCGACATACCCTTGACGATCTCGCTTGCCAAGCCGGGGCCACTAAAGATCATGCTCGTGTAAAGCTGGACGAGATCAGCTCCGGCCCGAATTTTAGCAATGGCTGTCGCCGCGCTATCAATGCCACCAACACCGATTATCGCCAGATCGGTACCTACGCGTTGGCGCATCTTGGCGAGTACAATCGTCGATCGGTCGAACAGTGGCGCTCCGGAGAGGCCGCCTGCCTCGCCCGTGCTCTTACTGCTTTTCAGACCCGCGCGAGACAGCGTGGTGTTGGAAATTATGAGCCCGTCCAGCGAATGCGAACCGATCTCGGCGGCAATATCGTCGAGACTGGCTTCGGTCAGATCGGGTGCGATCTTGAGAAAAACAGGGCGCCTGACACCTGGTTGTGCGTCGCGTGTGTCGAGTACCTTTCCGAGCAATTCTCTGAGGCTTTCTCGCGCCTGCAAATCGCGCAAACCTGGCGTGTTTGGAGAGGAAATATTGACCGTAAAATAACTCGCGAGAGAATGGAATTTCCTTATACCTGCCACATAGTCCGCGACGCGGTCAGTGGAGTCCTTGTTGGAGCCAATGTTTATCCCGACGATACCGGCGTGCGAGCGTCGCTCGGTCAGGCGTCGGAACGCCGGGTCATGACCTTCATTGTTGAAGCCAAGCCGGTTGATTACCGCATTGTCTTCAACAAGACGAAAAATACGCGGCTTCGGATTGCCAAATTGCGCCCGCGGTGTGAGCGTTCCGACTTCGGCAAAGCCGAAGCCGAGCCGCAGCAATGCATCGGGTATTTCGGCATTTTTGTCATAGCCAGCGGCCATGCCGAGCGGATTAGGAAAACTGAGGCCAGCGACAGCGACACGCAGAGCCGGATCGTTGTTGGGTAAACATGCTGGCACAAGGCCCGTCTTCAATGCTTTGATCGAGAGACCGTGCGCATCTTCTGGGTCGAGTCTGAACAGCATTTTGCGGCCAATTGACCCGAACAACCTACTCATGCACGCAACTCCGGAAATTTGTGCTTGCCGTCGCTACCCAAGGGCAGTGGCTTGATCCATAAGACAGCGTCGAGAGGCAATGACGCATAGAGGTGCGGGAAGAAATCGCCTCCGCGCGAGAGCTCGTATCTAAGAGCTGTGCCCAGTCTCTCCGCCTCGACTGCGATCAGCACAAGATCATTCTGACCAGCGAAATGCTTGGCGGCTGTCTCGACTGCCTGGGCCGCAGTGGAAAAATGGATATAGCCATCCGCGTGGTCGATCGGCGCGCCATCGAATACGCCTCTCGCTTCTGCGGTTTGCCAAAGGGCAAGCGGAGCAATCTTGTAGATCAGTTGAGTCATAAGCGTCTTTACTAGACATAAAACGCCGATGCGCAAAGGGCAGACTGAACGCCCGTAACAGAAATATCGCCTTACTCCAGATTTTCGGCGTATTATTTCGTCAGGTTCTTGAGACGTAAATGTTGGAGGTTCATCGATGTTAGGAACACGAACGTTACTCATCGCGCTAGCCGGTTCCCTATGGTCGTTCGCCGCCACGGCACAGGAAGCGACGACTTATACGCTTCAGAGAACCGATGACGGCTATGTCCGCATGAATAACAAGACTGGCGAAATGTCGATCTGTCAGGAGAAGTCGGATCAGCTCATTTGCAAGTTGGCGGCTGAAGAGCGGGCGGCGTATGAAGATGATATTGCCGACCTCAAGACGAGAGTCGCAAAACTTGAGGACACGGTTGCAGGCATGGGCAAGCTGCCGCCAGTTGTTCGAGATGCTCTTCCATCCGATGAAGATTTTGAAAAAGGACTGAGCTACATGGAGAGGTTCATGCGTCGCTTCATGGGGATTGCCAAGGAATTCGAGGACAAGAGCAAGCCTGCGGAGTCACCGCAAAAAACCTGACCTCGGAGTGACAGGAGATTGGCAGGAGGCAAGCTTCACAGAGTTGTTTGTTCTTGATTTGTTCGATAATTTAATGGACTTTAAC
>NZ_JBFUMG010000592.1:0-2597 GCF_054049495.1 Phyllobacterium sp. P5_D12
GCTCAAAGGCCATCCAATGCAGTTCTTGCGTGAAGTGTTGGCGGCTGAGAATATTGTAACATGCAAGCAGGCAAACAGTCTGAGCAATAATCGGCGGGTCAAACTTGCCGGCGTGATTACAGTCCGGCAAAGGCCCGGTAATGGTAAAGTCGTCTTTATGACAATTGAGGATGAAACTGGCATCGCCAATATCGTTGTCTGGGCAAAATTATTGGAAAAATATCGCAAGGAAATCATGGGATCACGCCTTATCCTGATCGAAGGCATGGTTCAAAGCGCCGACAATGTCGTGCACATTGTCGCCCGAAAACTGTTTGATCGTACCGGAGATCTCTACCGTCTCTCCGAGCAACGAACTGTCATACCTGTGTCTCATAGCGACGAAGTGATACACCCGGTCCCGGATCGACCACGGGCCAGTCATCCACGCAAGGTGCGTATTTTGCCAAAATCGAGAGATTTTCACTGACCGTTCAAGCCTGCTTGCTCTCCTTGGCCAATGCTGCCCGGTCTATCGCAGTTATCATGCAAATTTCCAGATCACCCAGACCATCCTTGATCTCCGATTCGGAAATACCGGCCGCCTCCGCATCTGCAGCACATTTTGCAGCAAGTTGTTTTGGCCGACGATCGTGATGTGCCATATCCGCCGGTTTGTTGGCATCGACATTCATGTCGATCCAATTATTAACGAAATCGATCGCTCTTTGGCTCATACATTTTCCTCCTTGGCATTGCCAACGTCTCTCGGACAAAACTGCCGGAAGCGCAGAAGGTTGCGAAAAACACGCGATTAAACAGCTTCGCCGGCCCAAACCTTGAATTTCGTCAGGACACTGGGCCCGAATATATTCGTCAGGGGCACATCCGCCGCGTCGCGCCCATGCGCCACCTTGATCCGGCCTATTCGGGGCTGGTTGTTCCGAGGATCAAAAGCGTACCACTGCCCCCCGAGGTAAACCTCCATCCACGCACAAAAGTCCATTTCCGCATGGGGCAATGGTATGCCGATATCGGTGATATAACCAGTGCAATAGCGTGTCGGAATGTTCAGACAGCGGGAAAAAGCAACTGCAAGATGCGTGAAATCACGGCACACACCACGGCCTTCGAAATATCCCGTGGACGCCGTGCGAGTGGGGTTCGAATGCTCGTAGCCAAACACAATGTGGTTGTGCACGAAATCGCACACAGCCTGAACGCGTTGCCAGCCTTCCGGTACGTGGCCGAACAGGCGCCATGCTTCCTCGCTCAACAAATCGGTCTCGCAATAACGGCTGCCCATAAGATAGACCAGCGTTTCATCCGGAAGATCCTGCACCCGGTGTTGAACAGCATCGAGAACCACAGGATCTGGCATGCCGCTGTCGTCGACGACGGCATTTGTGGAGCAAAAAAATGTGCCCGGCGCAGCGAGAATGCGATTACACCAGTTGCCGAACTGGTCGTGATAGCCATCGACACTGGCGCCAAATGTAGTCTGGAACGTCTCGATGCCCTCCAGATCGGCAAATCGTGAATGATGCACGTTCAAAATGGCAATCAGAGGCGTTTCCTGCGTAAACTCGAACGTCAGTTCACACCCCACATTAATCCTCATCAGCTGTTCCTTTAAAACAAAAAATCTGATTTCGATAAAAAATACAGCACGACAGACTCTCGCGCAAAAAGCAACCGGCCCGACAAGGGACCGGCTGAATTCGCAGCGTTAAAGGCGATCAGGCCTTATCGACAACCTTTTTCACAGCATCCTTGGCTCTCCCCTTGGCTTGCTGTGCTTCGCCTTTCATTTCCTGCATTTTGCCCTTCGCCTGCATTTCTTTCGATCCGGTCGCCTTGCCGGCGGCCTGCCTGACATTGCCCGCGGCCTTGTTAGCTGCGCCGGAAAGTTTGTCGCTTGTACTACCCATCGGGAACTCCTTAAAGTGTTCATCTACCCAAATTAAACGGTGGAGGTTTGCGTTTGTTCCGTTAGTTCACAAGCTCACAAGCATTTGAAAAATCAGCGTATTTTTACAAATGGACAGCAACGACCCGGCGCCCACGGGGGAACAGGCACCGGGTCTCCAGTTACTGATCAAAGTCCGATCAGCTGGATGGAAACGTAGCCAGCTCGCTCTTGGTTCCGCGAAAATTAGGATCGGCTGAAAAATCTCCGGGGCCGCTCACTCGTAAACCTCTTCAATCACCGCTTCAATCGACGATACAAAAAAGCAGTTGCGTGTTGATCCAACGATCTTCTCGCCATCAACTTCGCTCCCATCTTCCGCCCAGAATCCGATGACAATCTTTACGCGTGCGTTCCGCCGTCTTATACGGCGGACGAGATAGCGTGCGTGAGCGACCGAAGACGTGTTGAGGTAGCTTACGTAAATTGTGTTGACGCTGGTAAGATCAAGCTTGCCGATGTTGATCGCCTCGAGCTCCTCGTGAGAAATATCGCGAACGTCAAAATCCTTGCGCTCAAGAATATCGCCAAGAACAACTGCTGCCGCATCGTCGAGGTCGCCGCGTCCGCCGGCGGACGCGATTGTTCTCGGCTTGTCTGGTTTTATCTTCTCTTTATTAGCCACAGCTTTCTTGGAGCCCCCTTCGGG
>NZ_JBFUMG010000593.1:0-2583 GCF_054049495.1 Phyllobacterium sp. P5_D12
GGATTGAAGGTGGCAAGCAAAGTGATCTTGCCGGCATCGAGCTGCGAGCGCAATTCCTGGATCTCGCCAATACCGATATCGAGCGTGCCATTGAGAACATTCAGCATCATGTCGCCGCCGCCCTCATGTGTAACGATTGCCGGAGTGACGCCTGCCGCCTTCTTCAATTGCTCGGCCGCCTGACGTTCCAGCGATGCCGGGTTGGCAGCACCCCAACGCCCGCGCTCTTTCTTAGCGTGGTCGATAACATCCTTGAGGGACTTGTAGGGGCCGTCGGTCCGCGTATAGATCACCTCGCTATCGGCGAAAATGTTCACCAGCGCATCCATATCCTTGTATGTATTCTGCGGTTTGCTCATCAGCGACGTGTAGATATAGGTCGGTGTCGTCGCGTAGAACACGCTACCATCGGCTGGCGCTGTCGCAACCCGTGCCATGGCCTTCGCGCCACTGCCGCCCTGGACATTTTCCACGATAAAGGTAGCGCCGATATACTTGCCCAGGTATTTCGTCATTTCGCGCAGAAAGACGTCACTGCCGCCGCCAGGGCTGGAATGGGTCACAAGCGTCACAACTTTATTGGGATAAGGCAGCGGATCGGCCTTGGCCGCTGCGCTGGATAAGATAGCGACAGTGGCAAGGCCGAGAGCCGCCACGCCGATCGATTTCATGAAATTCATTGTCTCTCTCCCTTTCAAGTACCGTTTCTTCAGAACGGCTTCCCTCTCTTCAAGTCATCCAGTAACGAGTTCCCGTTCGCCGCTGATGAGTGTAACAAGTCTTCCGACATCAGCACCTTTATCGACACTCTGCACCAGTGCCAGCAGTTCATCCTGGCAAGGGGTGTCAATGACGCCCTCCGCGCACATGCGAAACTTATCCTGAAGTCCAGCGTCGCTGATCGGGTTGGAAGGCCCGCCGCGGTAGCGCTCATCGGCCCATTGTATCAAGATACGCCCGTCCTTGGTCATCACCTCGATACGCGAGCGGATCTTGTCATAACCGAGCGCATCGATCTCAAGATCGTTGATGACATCCGTACGCGCTTGCAGATCCTGCATGGCATCTCCGGCTACAAACGCGTCCTCGAATTCATGGTGACTGGCGCGGCGGCACAGTACAATCATCGCAAGCAAGGCGGGCATCGAAAATTTAGCCTGGAGATGATTTTGCGCTATTGGATAGCGAATAGGCTCGATGATATTTTTGCCGGCAAAGAAGCGGATGCGTTCGACCTCTTGAGGTTTCAGATCGTGATCCAAGACCAGCTTCAGCATCGCGTCCATTGATTGATGGGTGAGAATACCCGACGGGTATGGCTTGATGCTGACGCCGGGCTCGATAATGGTCAAAGGAGCACCGAAGCCCGCAGCGGTCTTTCCCTCGTCGAAGCCCTCGCCCATGACCGAAAAGAAGCCCCAAGGGCCGTCGAGTGCGGCCGGATCCGCTTCGAAACCAGCTGCAGCGAGACGTGCCGCAGTGACACCATTTTCGCACGCACGTCCGACATGAAGCGGCTTGGTCATGGTGCCAAAATTGACACGGATACCGGCGGCAAAACTTGCCGCCAATCCGAGTGCGTTGGCGAGCTTGTCTCCCGTCAATCCCAGAAGCTTGGCAGCAGCGACAGCTGCGCCAAATGTGCCGACGGTACCACTGGTATGATGTCCGCGGCGGTAGTGACGCGGCTTCATCCATTCCGCAATCTTGCACTCGACTTCGAATCCAAGCTGGAAGGCGAGCATGAGGTCCCGACCATCCACATTGCCTTTTTCACTGGCAATGATCAGTGCAGCAGTAAGGGGTGGAACAGAGGGGTGGGTCAACAGACCATAGATATGGGCCGGATCATGGGAGACTTGCGTATCGTCCCAATCGTGCGCATGCCCGGCAGTCCCCCAAACGCGAGCGGCCAGTGATGCGGGCACCCTCGCGGATCCGTTGCCCGGCAAGGGCGCATCTTCACGACCTCCCTGAGCAAGGGCGTCTTCGATAAGAATGCGCACCGACGCTTCTCGACTGCCTGCGAGATAGAGGCCGACAGTGTCAACCATGCAGCGGCGGCCGACGACAAGCGCTTCTTCCGGCAGGTCCTCATAGGTCGTGCGTTCGATAAAACGTATGGCCTGTGCCGTGATGTCGGAAGATAAATTCACGCGTCTTGTCTCCTGATGAATATGCAAAGTTCGGCCGGATATTGCGCCGTCAGAAAACTAGGATGTAGAATGTAAATTGTCAACAATCATTGTAAATTGTCGACAATTAAGCGCGGCCGAATGCCGATGCGGCCTGCGTCAGGCGTGCGGTGGCAGTGCGGCGCGGTCTCGCTTCGCGGTGAGCCAATCCCTGACGCGGTAATAGCGTAGCGTCAGTTGCGGTCCAAAATTCATGTAAAACGGCGCCGCCGTCAGCGGCTCAAGCTTGAGCGCCAGATCCCTGTCAGGCACGCCAAGGGCCCATTCCGATAAAACGCCGCCCAGCATGCTCCCGGTCGGCACGCCGCGACCGGACAGTCCGGTCAGCGCGACGACACCCGGAGCCAGATCGTAAAGGCGTGGAACTGTACGATATTGCATGTCGAGT
>NZ_JBFUMG010000594.1:0-2578 GCF_054049495.1 Phyllobacterium sp. P5_D12
CCACCTGCTATATGTGCGCCTGCMGTTGCGGCATCGATGTCCATCTGAAAGACGGCAAAATCCGCTACATCGAGGGCAACCGCGACCACCCGATCAACAAGGGGGTCTTGTGTGCCAAAGGATCAGCGGGAATCATGCAGCACTATTCGCCGGCGCGATTGCGAGCGCCGCTGTTACGAACAGGACCACGCGGTTCAGGCGAATTCAAAGAAATCAGCTGGGAAGAAGCGTTGGCGTTGGCTGTCGATTGGCTGCAGCCGCTGCGGGAAACCGCGCCGCAGAAGCTCGCTTTCTTTACGGGCCGCGATCAAAGCCAGGCTTTGACCAGCTTTTGGGCGCAAAATTTCGGCACACCGAACTACGCTGCACATGGCGGGTTTTGTTCGGTCAACATGGCAGCCGCAGGGATTTATACGATCGGTGGTGCGTTCTGGGAATTTGGCGCGCCCGATTGGGACAAAACCAAGCTATTTGTTTTGTTCGGTGTGGCGGAGGATCATGATTCCAACCCGATCAAGATCGGTATTTCCAAACTCAAGAAGCGTGGGGCGCGTTTTGTTTCGGTCAATCCGGTGCGCACGGGCTATTCCGCTATCGCTGATAACT
Source organism: Phyllobacterium sp. P5_D12 (assembly GCF_054049495.1). Lineage (NCBI taxonomy): Bacteria > Pseudomonadati > Pseudomonadota > Alphaproteobacteria > Hyphomicrobiales > Phyllobacteriaceae > Phyllobacterium > Phyllobacterium sp. P5_D12. Next base: position 607 of record NZ_JBFUMG010000594.1, read on the forward strand.
GGATCGGCATTCGTCCTGGTACCGATGGACTGCTCATTCTTGCCGTCATCCATGAACTTTTTCGCACTGGCAAGATAGATCTCGACTATCTCCAGCGCTACACCAACGCGCCGTGGCTGGTGATCGACGATGAGGGTAAGGAAGATCATGGACTTTTCCTGCGCGACGATCTTGGCAAGGCTCTGGTGCGCGACCGCAAATCCGGTGCGCTTGTCCGGTTCGACGAACCGGGTCATGTTGCTGATCTTAATGCTGACTTCGTTACGGAAGACGGCCGGAAGGTGCGCAGCGTCCTGCGGCTAATGGCAGAGAAATATCTCGATCCGAAATATGCACCCGATGCAGTCGCGGCGGAAACTGGCGTTGCGGCCACTACGATCCGTGGGCTGGCTTCGGAGATCGCCCGAGTGGCTTTTGATGAAGAGATTATCCTCCAGCAACCGTGGACCGACATCAAAGGCGAGCAGCACGATGTCATGATTGGACGGCCGGTGAGCTTCCATGCCATGCGCGGCATCTCCGCTCATTCGAATGGATTTCAGTCGGCGCGTGCATTGCACGTTTTACAGACGATCATCGGCTCCATCGACTGCCCGGGCGGCTATCGGTACAAGCCGCCTTATCCCAAACCTGTGACGGCCCACCCAAGACCGCATGGCAGAGCGGAACATGTAAAGCCTGGTCAACCGCTTGCGGGGCCGCATCTTGGATATCCACTTGGACCTGAAGACCTGCTCGTCGATAGTGAAGGCAAGCCGCAGCGGATCGACAAGGCGTTCTCATGGGAAGCGCCGCTCTCGGCTCACGGCATGATGCATATGGTTATCGCCAATGCGTGTGCTGGCGATCCCTATCCTGTCGACGTACTGTTCCTGTATATGGCCAACATGGCGTGGAACTCGTCGATGAACACGCGTGGCACGATCAGGATGCTGGAGGAGCGCGACGCGAAAACCGGCGAATATAAAATCCCGAAGATCATCTATTCGGACGCCTATTCATCGGAAATGGTTGCCTATGCCGATCTTGTCTTGCCAGATACGACCTATCTGGAGCGTCACGACTGTATTTCACTGCTCGACCGGCCAATCTCCGAACCTGACGCCGCCTGCGACGCGATCCGTTGGCCGGTGCTGGAGCCGGACAGGGATGTGCGCGGGTTTCAGTCCGTGCTGATCGATCTCGGAACCCGCTTGAAATTGCCCGGTTTCGTCGATGATAGAGGCGCGGCGCTGTACAAAGACTATGCCGACTATATCGTCAATCATCAGCGCAAGCCCGGTATCGGCCCGCTTTCGGGTTGGCGGGGTGCGGACGCCATGGATGAGGGCAGGGGAGCGCCCAACAAAGATCAGCTGAAAGATTACATTGATCACGGTGCGTTCTGGATGAAGCACATTCCCGATGAGGCACTCTATTTCAAGCACCACAACGCCGCTTATCAACAGTTCGCCATCGACATGGGTTTCTTCGATGCGCCGCAGCCCGTCACCCTTCAGCTCTATGTCGAGACGCTGCAGAAGTTCCGGCTGTCGGCGATGGGTGTCCGGCAACCGTTCGCGCCCGAACAATACCGCGAACGTCTGCTCGATTGTTTCGATCCGCTACCGGACTGGTACCGGCCCTTCGAAGAACAGGGCGTCGATATCGCAGAATTCCCCTATCACGCGATCACGCAGCGGCCGATGGCGATGTATCATTCCTGGGGCTCGCAGAATGCATGGCTGCGACAGATACACACGAAAAATCCATTGTATGTCCCTGGTACGATTTGCGACGAGCTGGGGTTGAAGGATGGCGATTGGGCCTGGGTCATTTCGCATCACGGCCGGATCAAATGCGAAATTGCGCGGACTGATGCGGTGAATGGCAAAACCATGTGGACATGGAATGCGATCGGCAAGCGTAAGGGCGCTTGGGCGCTTGATCCRCAAGCGCCCGAAGTAACCAAGGGATTCCTCCTCAACCACCT
>NZ_JBFUMG010000595.1:0-2577 GCF_054049495.1 Phyllobacterium sp. P5_D12
CCCTCACCCTCTCTGATGCGAAGCGGATGCTGGAGGCGGGTGAAGCCAGAGCAGCAAGCTTCGGCGTTGCGTACAACATTGCCGTCGTCGATGACGGTGGAGCGCTCGTGGCGTTTGCGCGTCAGGACGGTGCCCTCATCGGAAGCATCGATCTTGCCATCGGCAAGGCAGTGACGGCCCGTTTATTCGATAAGACCACCGCGTATCTCAGCGAACTGGCGCAGCCCGGTGCGCCGCTCTTTGGCATCGATCAAAGCAATGGCGGGCGGGTCATCATCTTCGGCGGCGGAGTCCCAGTAAGCATCGACGGTGAAATCATTGGTGCGGTGGGCGCGAGCGCCGGAACGGTCGAACAAGATATTTCGGTCGCTGAGGCGGCAATCGCGGCCCTCAATTCAAGCAACGCCTGAACGAGACATCGGGGACGAAAGCGGCGCGCATCGCTGTCGCGTTAGATAGCCATCGTCAAGAGGCGTTCGGCACACTGCTCATGCCCTGCGTTTAGGTTTCTAGCGCAACACCAAGCCCGACTCTATCGCCCGTCATTGCCTCGACTGCAACAGCGTTCGTTACGAACAGCAGCCTTGAAGGTCATAAACCCGTCGTGGAAATTTTACCAAGCGCAGCCTCCTGCTCATCATGGCGTTCGCAGAACACCTCGCCGGCCAAGATCTAAACGAGGAATCGGGCCCCACGTTGGCCGTTGCCGATGTCCAACCACGGTTAAAAGAGGTAAATCCTGGCCAACTGTCCTTGCAGCTTCGGAAGCCTCGAGTACGGTTACACGCAACAGCTAAGTCCTGGTGAATTAGGAAAGGCTTGCGATGTTTGATATTACGGTAAATGGCGTTAGGCATCGAGTAGACGTGGTTCCCGAGATGCCTTTGCTCTGGGTTTTGCGCGATGAGCTTGGCATAACAAGTCCTAAGTATGGTTGCGGAATAGCACAATGCGGCGCTTGTACGGTGCAAGTCGATGGAGCAGCCGTGCGCTCTTGTCAGGCACGTATGGCTGATATTGCGGGCAAGGCGATAACCACAATTGAAGCCGTGGGCAATGGCAAGCTGCACCCCGTGCAGGAGGCCTGGATCGAACATCAGGTACCGCAGTGCGGCTACTGTCAGACCGGCCAAATTATGCAGGCGATCTCGCTGCTGAAATCGAATCCCAGACCTACTGATGAGGACATCAACGAGGTCATGTCGGGAAATCTCTGCCGATGTGGAACGTATGAACGTATTCGTGTCGCGATCCACACAGCCGCTAAGAAGATTGGAGGGAATTGAGATGAGCGAGATACCGGGTCTCTCGCGTCGTACCTTCGTTTTCGGCTCCGTCGCGATCGCCGGAGGTGTGGCGTTCGGGCAGTATGGTCAGGCGCAACCGGCACTTTTTTCCGCTGTCGCGACGAATCCGTTGACGGCGGACCTGGGTCCGAATTCGGTTACATTCAATCCTTGGGTCGAAATCAGTCCGGAAAAAATCACCCTGATTGCCCAGCATGCCGACAAGGGCCAGGGCGTCGGTTCTATCCAGACTCTCATGATCGCCGAGGAGTTGGACCTCGAGCCGGGCCAATTTGAAATTCGCTTCGCCGGACCCAGTCCCGTCTATTTCAATACCGGCTTTGCCCACGAACTTGCGCCATTCATGGCGGCAGACCAAAGCCCCGAAGCCGAAAAGGCTCGCGCGGCAGCGCTGGAATGGCTCAGGAAGGCTGGCCTGCAGATGACCGGGGGCTCCAGTGCGATTCCAGATACCTATGAAAAGCTGCGCATGGCCGGCGCGATCGCGCGCGAAACACTCAAGGCGGCTGCAGCCAAGCGCAGCGGAGTCGCGGTCGCCGACTTACGCACAGAGGCCGGAAGCGTGATCCTGCCCGACGGGACGAAAGTTCCGTACGTCGCGCTTTCGGCCGATGCGGCGAAGATTACGCCGGTTGCGGTCGCCAAACTCCGCGAACCATCACAATGGCGATTTATTGGCAAGCCGATGGAGCGACTCGATATCCGATCGAAAGTCACCGGCGAAATGAAGTTCGGTATCGACCGGACGATGGACGGCATGGTTTACGCGGCCGTCAAGCTGAATCCCAACAAAGGGCAGCCCATCAAGTCCTACGACGCCAGCAAAGCTCAGTCGATGCCCGGGGTCCAGACTATCCTCAAGATATCGAATGGTATCGCGGTGATTGCAACGAACAGCTGGTACGCGATGCAAGCGGCCGAGGTTGTCGACTGCGTATGGGAACCGAGCAAATATCCGGCCGAGCAAACTGACCACTGGAACGTCGTTGCCTCTTCCTTTGCTCCACAATTCCTCGGCAAGGAGTGGCGCAACGATGGCAAGATCGATGCTGGGTTGGAAGATGGGACGCTGGTCGAGGCGGAATACCGCGCACCGTACGTGGGGCATCAACCGTTGGAGCCGCTCAACGGCATAGGCATCGTTACCGACAGGGGAATGGAAATCTGGGTCGGACATCAAACGCCACAATCCGTGCAGTACATCGCTGCCACAGCGATTGGCATGAAGCCAGAACAAGTGACCTTTCATAACGAGTGGATGGGTGGGAGC
>NZ_JBFUMG010000596.1:0-2575 GCF_054049495.1 Phyllobacterium sp. P5_D12
AGCGTCAACTGGTCATCGGCGGCGATTGCCATGCGCAATGCGCCATCGACATCGGACGCGGAGATGTCATGGCCTTTTTGCAAAAGTTCATAGAGCTGATCGAGCGTCCTGCGTGCCTGTTCCGTTGCGCCAGGCTCACCCCGAATGGCGAGCTGATTGCCTTTTGAGCGAACATCGACACCGAGCTTCTGCTCGATGCGGGCGAGATTTTCATCGAACTGGCCGAACAGCGCACTCGCCAGCCTGTTATTGTCAAATGTCAGTACGATATGCGCCAGATCTGAAGCTCCATGGGGGGTTCCCGAGGGAGCGGGTTTCAGTTTTTCGGTGGCGTTCAAACGGCTCTCCTGAATAAGTGTTCAGCCTTTTATATAATCCCATTGCTCGCCGAGTTCATCTCCCGAATGCCAATCAAACTGTTGGTCCCGGTGTCGATGATTCGTACACTGATAATGTCGCCGATTCTTCCCCCGTGTACATCGATAATTACAGGTTGTAACCAGGGAGATCTTCCGACCATCTGGCCAGGTACTCTGCCGGGCTTTTCGATGAGCACATCCATGCTCTTTCCTATAAGGCTGCGCTGGAACGCGTATTGTTGCTCACTGAGCAAAGCCTGTAGCCGCTGGAGCCTTTCGTCTTTTACGGTTTCGGCAACATGATTATCCATATCGGCGCCTGGCGTTCCTGGACGCGGCGAGTATTTGAACGAATAGGCTGCAGCATAGGTAGCATCGCGCACGATCTGCATCGTCGCCTCGAAATCTTCTTCCGTCTCGCCCGGAAATCCCACAATGAAGTCGCCAGACAGGGCGATATCGGAACGGGCAGTGCGAATGCGCTCGATCAAACGCAAATAGTCGGCGCTTGTGTGCTTGCGGTTCATGGCTTTCAGGATGCGATCGGAACCGGACTGAACGGGCAAATGCAGATAAGGCATCAGCATATCAAGATCGCGATGCGCGTTGATCAATGTATCATCCATATCGCGCGGATGACTGGTGACGTAACGAAGCCGCACGATGCCAGGGACTTCGGCCAAACGGTAAAGCAGTTTGCCCAAACCCCATTCGCGCCCGTCCGGACCCTCGCCGTGCCAGGCGTTGACGTTCTGACCGAGCAGGGTCAGCTCACGCACGCCCGCGTCGGCAAGCTTTTCGGCTTCTTTCAGAATTTGTGCGACGGGACGGGAAACTTCCGATCCACGGGTATAGGGAACCACGCAGAAGGTGCAGAATTTGTCGCAGCCTTCCTGCACTGTCAAAAACGCTGTCACGCCACGGCTTCTTGTCTGCTCCTTTGCAGGCGCAGGCAGATGCTCGAACTTGTCTTCTATCGCATATTCGGTCTCGACGACACGCTCGCCTTGGCGAACGCGGGCCAACGCCTGGGGCAGACGATGATACGTCTGGGGACCGACGACGAGATCCACCACCGGCGCCCGGCGCGTGATCTCATCGCCTTCTGCCTGCGCAACACAACCCGCAACACCGACAGTCAGTTCGCGACCCTCCTTTGCCCGCGCATCTTTCATCTTGCGCAGGCGGCCGAGAGCCGAATAGAGTTTTTCGGAAGCCTTTTCGCGAATATGGCAAGTGTTGATCAGCACGAGATCGGCATCGTCAGCGGTATCGGTCGGGCTATACCCTTCGGCGGCGAGGCTGTCGGTCATCCGCTGACTGTCATAGACGTTCATCTGGCAGCCATAGGTCTTCACATAGACCTTGCGTGTGTTCGCGAGGGCTGGCGAATGCGGAGCGGTGCCGGAAGCTTCGCCCGGCTCAGTATTGATATTCATGTCGTCCATTTGCAGGCTTCTAAAGCTTTTTGGCGTCGTTGAGAATAGCTGAGTCGCTTTCGGCGTCCGGATTGACAAAATCACGTCCCATCACCGAAGAGCGCACCATTGCGCGGACACGCTCTTCCATCGTCCGTGCTAAAGCCTTGCGGTCACTTTTCCTGTCGATGACGACTGGTTCGCCAAACCAGACATCGACATCGATAGCACCATCTTTGAGAAGGCCAATCAAACTTGGGCCGAGGGGTACATCACCCGGCCAGGCAACAAGCGGTCTATGCGACCGCCCCATTGGTATGCCATGAACTCGTGTATAGGCGATCGCCACCGGTTGTACCGTAACCGTTTCCGCACCCGCATCGCGAATTGCCACCTGTGCGGCGCCAAAGAGAGATGTCTTGAATGGAAGGACGCGGTTGCCGTCGGAGGTTGTTCCCTCGGCAAACAATACCATGGCGTCGCCTCCGGCGAGCCGGGTTGCGATTTCACTGGCTTGATGATGCGTCTTGCCGCGCTTTTCCCGCTCGATGAACACCGTCCGCTGCAGCTTGGCCAGCATACCAAACAGCGGCCAGTTCGCCACTTCCGCCTTGGCGATAAAAGCCATCTCGTGCAGAGAGCCGAGAATGACGATATCCGTCCACGAGGAATGATTGGCCGTCAACAGAAGGGGCCGTCCCTTTGCCATCTCGCCATGGATATGAACTCGAAAACCAAGGAGACGTCGCACGATCCGATGAAACAGGATTGGCGTCGTGGTACGCGGTCGCCACCCGG
>NZ_JBFUMG010000597.1:0-2567 GCF_054049495.1 Phyllobacterium sp. P5_D12
CTCGAAACCCGCCTCGACAAGCACGTTCCGCAGCGTTTCCATCTTAACTTTTTTGTTGCCGCCAACATTGATGCCGCGAAACAGCACGATGTAGATAGTCACTTTGCATCCCCCGCCATTTGCTTAGCCAAATGGGTCAACTTAAGGACTGTATTCCAGTTTCTCGCTGTAGCTGCAACTTTCAATGTTTTTTCAATTTTAGGATGCAGTCTTGCATTCGAAACGCCTTGCGGTGTGTAATAATACAGCACCCCTCCCCTTATCTCGAACTGCTCCGGCCCTATCGCTTTTTGCTCCAGCGACTTCACCGCCTCTGCATCAGGTGTCCGCTCCAGAACATAGGCATGAAGTTTTGCCGGTTCACTTAMAGCCAGCGGGAATGGATTTTGGGTAATGAGCTTGGCCCATTCCGCCCTACTAACGATCATGATGTGCTTGGAGAAGCCAAAATGCTCCCGTGCGATCCTAGCCACGCGCTCAACGATACGCTTTCGGCTATCGTTTGAGGTAAGAACGACATTGCCGGTATTGATATAGGTTACGACGGACTCAAAACCTCCGTCGATCAGTGCCGCTTTCAATGGCTGCACAGGGAGCAATGTATCACCGCCGACACCACGGAACAGGATGATCCAGCAGGTCACTTTGCCTCCTCAGATAATCAATCCGGCGATGGTCTCATTATCGGTGATGTCCTGATAGGCCCAACCTGCCTCATCGAAACGTTTGAACAGCACGTCGAAATTGACCTTGTTCTTGGTCTCGATGCCGATCAGGACGGAACCGAAATTACGCGCGGACTTCTTGAGGTATTCGAAGCGCGCAACGTCATCGTCCGGTCCCAAGAGATCAAGAAACGACCGCAAAGCGCCGGGCCGCTGGGGAAACCGGAAGATAAAATATTTCTTTAGTCCCTCGTATCGCAGTGACCGCTCCTTGAGCTCCGGCAGGCGTTCAAAATCGAAATTGCTACCGGATATGACCAGAACGATCCGCTTGTTCCTGATATCGCTCTTCTTGAAATCCTTGAGCGCATCGATGGCGAGAGCGCCGGCCGGCTCCACAACGATGCCCTCGATGTTGAGCATCTCGAGGATAGTCGAGCTCAGACGGTTTTCTGGAATCAAAGTCACAGAGTCTGCTGTGAAGCCTTTGAGTAACTTGAAGTTTTCACGGCCAATTTCCGCAACTGCGGCGCCGTCGACGAAATTGTCCACAGTGTCAAGTTTTACACGTTTGCCTGCTTCGAGACTGCGTTTCAGGCTTGGCGCACCGGCTGGTTCAACGAAGCGGAAGCGGGTCTCCCAGCCGAGATCGGCAAGATAGCGTGTAACGCCACCGGAAAGCCCGCCACCTCCGACAGGCAGGATGATCAGGTCGGGCTTGCGTTTGTCCGGCAGCTGCGTGGCGATCTCATGTGCCACGGTTGCTTGTCCAGTGATGATATCCATGTGGTCGAAAGGCGGAACCATGATCGCCCCGCTCTCGGCAGCATAGTCCTGAGCAGCGGCATAGCATTGATCGAAGATATCCCCGAACAGTCGAATTTCGATGAACTCGCCGCCGAAACTGCGCGTCTTGTCGATCTTCTGTTGCGGCGTCGTTACCGGCATGAAGACGACACCCTTTTTGCCAAAGTGCCGGCAGATGAAGGCAAAACCCTGTGCGTGGTTTCCTGCCGACGCACAAACGAAAGACGAATCCTCCGACTTGTGCTCGCTCAGATAATGAGAGATGAAATTGAACGCGCCCCGGATCTTGTAGGACCGCACAGGTGACAGATCTTCGCGCTTGAGCCAGATCTGTGCAGCGTATTTCTGGGAGAGATAATGGTTGAGTTGCAGCGGTGTTTCGGGAAACAGCATGCGCATTTTTTCCGTCGCGCGATCCACGGCCTTGATGAATGCAGTCATAGGAATAGGTCAACCTTCGTAAATGTCCGGACATCGATAATCCCGACATCAGATATACGCAATTCCGGAATGACAACCAGCGCCAGCAGCGAATGCTGCATGTACGCATTGTTGAGAGTACAGCCCATCGCGCGCATGGCGTTGACGAGTTTATCAGCCTTTGCTGCGACGATTTCGGCACGCTGGTCAGACATCAGGCCTGCGATCGGCATTTCCACCATGGCAAGTTCTCGGCCCTTGGAAAACAGCACCACACCACCGCCAACTTCACCAAGCCGATTGGCAGCTTTCGCCATATCGTCTTTGTTGGTGCCTACCACAATCATGTGATGGCTGTCATGAGCGACGGTTGAGGCCATAGCGCAGTCGAGGGTATAGCCAAAGCCGGAGACAAAGCCGTTAACTACCTTCCCCGTTCCACGATGCCTCTCGACAAGAGCGATTTGGCAGACATCATTGCGCCGATCCATCTGGACGATGCCGTCGGAGACTGACAACTCCGCTTCCAATGCTTTTGTCGGCGCCTGATTTTCGATGACGCCGATCACACGCGCGGTAATCTGCTTTGTGGGTTTCGGAGACTTGATATCGAAATCCTTGGCCTTCAAATTTTTCCCGAGCTTGATCGTATTCTTGGCGAATGCCGGATAGTTG
>NZ_JBFUMG010000598.1:0-2567 GCF_054049495.1 Phyllobacterium sp. P5_D12
GGTTGAGATTGCCCGAATTCTCCACGAATGGGAGGCGATCACCGTCAAAACCTACAAGATCGAAAAAATCTGGGAGCGAACGCCATTTCCATTGGAATTGCGGGACGGCTGACTAGTCAGCGACAAAGGGAAACTTTGCCTGAAGCCAATCCCTAATCAATTTTCGTTCGCTGTCGTGTAAACCATGACCGGTGGGAAGGACATGAGTGGTGACATCAGCGCCGCATTTTTCTAGCTGGGCTGTCATCAACTTCACATCGTCCGGAGAGCGCCTTGTGTCCTTTTCGCCCGCGCTAATGAAGACTGGAAGACCGGCGAGCTCCGGGAAATCCCCGTCTGGTGCTGGCGAAAGTGGTCGTATTAAAATTGCGCCAGCGACAAGAATGGGTGCGCGAAAGAGTATCGACGCTGCAGTGATCGCACCATTGGAGAAACCTAGAAGAATGGGCTTGGATTTTAGGACGCCCGTTTCCAAGGCTGAAGCCAAGAATTCGCTCAAACGAGACGTTTGATAGTTCAGATCGACGTAATCGAKGCTCCTGTCGTCGTTCCTTTTGAAGAAGGCATAGCCCCTCTCCCGTTCGACTGCTCCTCTTAAGGAAACCTGGCGTCTATTGGGAGCTATGCTTTCGGAAAGCGTAATCAAGTCGTTCTCATTGCCACCGCTCCCGTGCATGAGAAGCAGCGGGGCGGCAGCACCAGTCTGGTTGCCACCATCCACATAGCGAAATCCGTTCAGCTGGTGCATGGAGCTTTCCCTCTGAATATTCGTCAGGTATTGGCGCTCTTGCCCACCAGCGGTCGTCCGACAGAGTGGTATTCCAGGCCAGAGCCCTCGAGGTCTTGCGCGTTGAAGACATTGCGCAGATCGAACAGGAGTTTGCCGCTCATAAGCGTGGAAACCCGCTTGAGGTCAAGCGCCCGGTAGGCATTCCATTCAGTCAGCAATAGTGTGATCCCTGCCCCGTCGACAGCTTCGTAGGCGGACTTGCACCAGGTGACGTCGTGCAGGACCGATTCCGCTGCCTCGCGTGCCTCAGGATCATGCGCTCGCACACTCAAACCCGCCTTCTGCAGGGCTGGAATAATGTCGAGTGCCGGTGACTCGCGAATGTCGTCCGTGTTGGGCTTGAAGGCAATGCCGAGCACGGCAACGGATTTTGCCCCGGTGCGCCGCGCTGCTTCGATCACCCGCTCGGCCATGGAACGCTTGCGCTGTTCATTGACACTGACGACCTGCTCGATAAGGGTTTGAGGTGCGTCCATCTTGCGTCCGGTCGCCGCATAGGCGCGTGTATCCTTCGGGAAACACGACCCGCCAAATCCCGGCCCCGCATGCAGGAATTTCGATCCAATGCGGTTGTCCATACCGATGGCCCGCGCCACGTCCTGTACGTTCCCTCCAGCTTTTTCGCATAGGTCAGCCACCTCGTTGATGAAGGTGACCTTCATGGCCAGGAAGGCGTTGGCGGCATATTTGATGATCTCGGCATTTTCCAGCGTCGTGACGATCATTGGCGTTTCGCGCAGATAGAGCGGACGATAGACGCGCTTCATGGCCGCTGCACCGGCATCATCATGAACGCCGACCACGACACGGTCTGGCCGCAGGAAGTCTTCGACGGCCGAACCTTCGCGCAGGAACTCCGGATTGGAGACCATGGAGAACGGCACGTCGGGCCGTGCCTTGGCGATGCGCGCCCGCACATCGGCGTTGGTGCCCACGACCACAGTCGATTTGATGACGATGACAGCGTTTGGCTTCATTGCCGCAGCGATTTCATCGGCAGCCGCGTGGATATATTGCAGGTCGGCTTCACCATCGCCGCGCCGCGAGGGTGTACCGACCGCAACGAAGATAACGTCGGCATCGGCAACGGTCTCTGCGAGTTCAGTCGTGAACGTCAGGCGTCCGTCACGCGCATTGCGCACCAGCAGCTCGTCGAGGCCTGGTTCGTAGATCGTAACCTCGCCAGCCTGCAACCGGTCGATAATCGCCGGGTTTTTATCAACACAGGTGACCTGAAAGCCGAATTCGGCGAAGCAGACACCCGAAACCAGACCGACATACCCGGTCCCGATCATCGCAATCTTCATTGAACGGTCCAATCCTTATCTTGGCGGGACGTTTCGCATATTTAGCCCCGCCATACCAATTTCAAGGTTGCTTTGAGGGTGCTTTACTTGCGTGACGGCCCCTTGCGTTCAGCCGAGGCAGCCCAAAGATTAACGTTCGCATCGGTTGCATAGCTATCGATCTCGGCAAGCTCGGCATCTGTGAATGCGAGATTGTCGAGCGACTTGACGCAATCGACCACCTGCTGTGGCTTGCTGGCGCCGATCAGCGCGGTGGTGATGCGACCCTTCCTGAGCACCCACGCGATTGCCATTTGCGCGAGTGTCTGGCCGCGTTTTGATGCGATCTCATTGAGTGCACGAATGTTGTCGATGTTGCGCTCGTTGAGGAAATCCGGATTGAGCGACTTGCCCTGTGCCGCACGGCTCTCTTCGGGTACACCCTTGAGATATTTGTCGGTCAGCATTCCTTGCGCCAATGGCGAGAATAC
>NZ_JBFUMG010000599.1:0-2565 GCF_054049495.1 Phyllobacterium sp. P5_D12
TTATTGGCCGGCGACTACAGGCGAATGGCTGGCTTGGCTGTCAGCGGCAATCACAGTCATCTTCGGATTGATCCTGTTTTTTGCTCCTCGCGTCGCACTGAAAATCATGCGCCTGCAGACCAAACCCGAGCGGCCTGAAGCCATATCTGAAGTGCGCGCCACGTTTGCCGGATTTTATCTCGGACTTGGGCTAAGCGCCCTGGTTTTCTCCCAGCCCTTTCTCTGGATCGCGCTTGGCGTTTCGTGGGGCTTTACGGTCTTCGGTCGCCTGATCTCCATGATGTCGGATCGAGGCAACACGGTTTATAACTGGATATCAGTGCTTGTCGAAATTGCGTTGGCAACGGGCCCCTTGCTCTTTGCCTTCGGCTTCATTGCATAAACATGACAGCATTAGTTGAATCAGTTGCTCATAATTATCCAGAGCTGCGGCGATTGGGACGGCCTTTTTAGGGGATTCGCGTGTTGCGAGTCCTGAGTTCCTATGCTAGACGGCATTCAAATCTCGTCGGATACGGCTTTCGGGTTGTGCCTTCGGCGGTAAAAAAATCAATAATGCCAAAGATTTGACCGAAAATCCTTTCCGGTTTCCAGATTTTTGGCACCAACGCAGAGAGCTTGTCGTTCGTGGCAGAAACTTCGTCGCTCATTACCGGTGTTGCCCAGCGTTACGCGGGTTCGTTGTTCGACCTCGCGTTGGAGACGAAATCCGTTGCCGAGGTGGAGAAGAATCTCGGCGAGTTCGAGGCTCTCATCAATGGTAGTGCCGATCTGAAGCGACTGGTTCTGAGCCCGGTCTTCTCACCTGGCGATCAGGTCAAGGCGATTTCCGCCATCCTCACAAAGGCCAAGATTGGCGGCCTCGTCGGCAATTTCCTGCGTGTCGTCGCGCAAAACCGGCGCCTGTTCGCGGTGCCTGCCATGATCCAGTCATTTCGCCAGATCGCCAGCGCGCAGCGCGGCGAGGTTTCGGCGGACGTTACTTCGGCGCATGCCCTGACGGCGGCGCAGCAGACAGAATTGAAGGCCACGCTGAAAAGCGTCGCCGGCAAGGACGTGACAATCAATGTCACTGTTGATCCGTCGATACTTGGAGGTCTCATCGTCAAGTTGGGGTCCCGCCAGATCGACACTTCACTTCGCACAAAACTTTCTTCGCTTAAGCTTGCACTGAAAGAGGTCGGCTGATGGACATCCGTGCCGCGGAAATTTCCGCAATCCTGAAAGAGCAAATCAAGAATTTCGGCCAGGAGGCAGAGGTCTCCGAGGTCGGTCAGGTTCTGTCCGTCGGTGACGGTATTGCTCGTGTATATGGTCTGGACAATGTTCAGGCCGGTGAAATGGTCGAGTTCCCGGACGGTACCCGCGGCATGGCCCTGAACCTCGAAAGCGACAATGTCGGCGTCGTTATTTTCGGTTCGGACCGAGACATCAAGGAAGGCGACACCGTCAAGCGGACCGGCGCCATCGTTGACGTTCCCGTTGGCAAGGAATTGCTTGGCCGTGTTGTCGATGCGCTCGGTAATCCGATCGACGGCAAGGGTCCGATCAAGGCAACGCAACGTTCGCGCGTTGACGTCAAGGCGCCAGGCATCATTCCGCGCAAGTCGGTGCATGAGCCGATGTCGACTGGCCTCAAGGCTATTGATGCGCTGATCCCCGTCGGCCGCGGCCAGCGCGAGCTGGTCATCGGCGATCGCCAGACGGGCAAGACCGCGATTATTCTCGATACTTTCCTTAATCAGAAGCCGGCTCACGATGCAGGCAATGAGAGCGAAAAGTTGTATTGCGTCTACGTCGCTATCGGCCAGAAGCGTTCGACGGTTGCGCAGTTCGTCAAGATTCTCGAAGAGCGCGGCGCGCTTGAATATTCGATCATCGTTGCTGCCACAGCTTCCGATCCTGCGCCGATGCAGTATCTGGCGCCGTTTGCCGGTTGCACTATGGGCGAATACTTCCGTGACAACGGCATGCACGCACTGATCGGTTATGACGATCTGTCCAAGCAGGCCGTGGCATATCGCCAGATGTCCCTGCTGCTGCGCCGTCCTCCGGGCCGCGAAGCTTATCCAGGCGACGTTTTCTATCTGCATTCCCGTCTGCTGGAGCGCTCTGCAAAGCTCAATGACGACAACGGCGCCGGTTCGCTGACCGCATTGCCTGTCATCGAGACCCAGGCGAACGACGTGTCGGCCTATATTCCGACCAATGTGATCTCGATCACTGACGGTCAGATCTTCCTTGAAACCAACCTGTTCTACCAGGGTATCCGTCCGGCCGTGAACGTCGGTCTGTCGGTTTCCCGCGTTGGCTCTTCCGCGCAGATCAAAGCGATGAAGCAGGTTGCTGGTTCGATCAAAGGTGAGCTGGCTCAGTACCGCGAAATGGCGGCCTTTGCGCAGTTTGGTTCCGATCTCGACGCCTCGACACAACGCCTGCTCAACCGCGGTGCGCGCCTGACCGAGCTTTTGAAGCAGCCACAGTTCTCGCCGCTGAAAACGGAAGAGCAGGTTGCGGTGATCTACGCCGGCGTCAATGGCTATCTCGACAAGCTTGCCGTCAATC
>NZ_JBFUMG010000600.1:0-2561 GCF_054049495.1 Phyllobacterium sp. P5_D12
ATAGATGTATTTTGGTCTTCATGCCGATCTAGCGCTTGTCACCGCCATAGGCACGGCTATCGGCAGCCATGATGCCGTCCCTATAGGCGATGGTCGTCATCTGCTTAGGCGTCGGGGTTCGTCGCGAGTTCTTCAAGCGCCGCGATGATCTCGGGCTTGGTTGCAGACATCTTGTCGCCGAGCAGCTTCTTCGCAGCAGACCGGAACGTCGGGAATGCAACCGCGGAGTCGGACGCCATGGCGAGGACTTCAAGGGCTGTCTTGTCGATGACCACAGGATCAGCAGGCTTCTTCGCCGTGCCGTCCAGCAATTCATGGAACTTCGGATCGAAATCCACTYCGTTAATGATGACGAAATCACCCTGATCGTCGGACCATGGCTTGACCTGGATAGTGTTCGACATTGCGAACTCCATTTTTTACGAGGAGAGGAGCCGGGACCGAAGCCCCGGCTTATGGTTCAGATCAGCCGATCAGTGCAGCGATGTGCTCACCCTTGACGGCTTTGACACCCCAAGCGAGAGACACTTCGTACTGCATCTGGCGATACTGCGGATACATCGCGACTTCGAAGGTCAAGCCGGATTCTGGATCGGTGACCAGCGTGCGGTCACGAGCCAGATCGCCCTGCTCAGGAAGTGCCGGAGCGCGGGTTGCCAGTGCGATCGCCGAGCGGGCGAAGCCGAGGCTGCGGGCCGACGTGGCTGACAGGGTGACCGCCGTTGCAGCGTTCGGAATGGCCTTACGAAGGCCGGGAGCGGCAAGAGTGATCGGGCCACCATTGGAGACGTCCGCATCGCCTGCTACGACCAGATACTTGCTGGTATCGCCGGCAAAAGAGATGACGTCACCGACAAGAACCGTACCCGTACCGGCCGCAGCCAGCGTGATAACAGTGGCGCCGACAGCATAACCAGTTACATTCGTGGTTGCCAATGCACCCGTACCAGCCGCTGCAGTCTTGATCTGGCCGGATTCACGGATAGCGAAGCCATGCACGTCGAGCAGCACACCGCGGCGCAGAAGCGAGGTATCGGCTGCTTCATTGGCCTTGGAGAGCTGCGTGAGTGTCCGCATGTTGGCACCGGCAGAGGTATCGATGACCATCTGCAGGTCGCTGAGTGGCGCACCGTTGTCCGAGAGGATCTTGCGGACCTGGGCGGTGTCAGCAAGGTTCGTCGCGAACGGTGTCGTGCCGGCCGTGCCATAGGCGCGGGAAGCGTTGACGTGAAGGGCAGCAAGATCGGCTTCCACTTCATTGCACAGCGTACGCATGGCCTGGGCGAACTGATCGCGCAGGATAATGTTATAGCTGGCGCCGTTGTTGTCGAGGGCGAGTTTCTGCTCACCATTCCAGCGGACAGGAACGCGGCGGGCCTTGGTGATGGTCATCGACACGTTGCCGATGGTCTGATCGCCATCATCCGGAGGCGTAACGCCGGGAGTGATGTCGGTGGCAGTAGCGGCCGGTGCGACGGGAGAAATGACAGTCTGGCCGACGGCGGCGCGCTCGAATGTCATATCCGAGGAAACAGCCGGAATGAAACCGACCAGTTCACGCGATACGACGTCGAGTGCGTTGTAGAGGGTCGGGAATAGACCCGTGATGGTATTAGTCATCGTTTTAGCCCTTTCGTGGCATTGAGTGGCGATGTTTTGGGGTTGGTTGGGCTATCCAGCCCGGAACACCGCCACCCATCCGGGCCACGGCAAATTGGATCAGGTTCACTCGGTTACGGTGAAACCTTCCTTCATCTTGGCTGCTCGGCTCGCAGGGTCGAGACTTTCAAACTCGGCGCGACCGATTTGCTTGGCGCCGTGGTTATTGGTTCCGGTTCCCTTGGAGCCGGTACCGCTGTTCCCGGTACCCTTGAGAATGGCGTCGCGGTGGGCATAACCATCAATGATGGTTTCGAGCGCTTCATCGAACTCGGCAATCTCGCCAGGCTTGCTGCGCGAATAGATCTTGTTGCCGGAGGCGTCATAGGCAACGGTCTTGCCATCCTCGACTTTGAAGCGGGAACCGAACTGGGCCTGAAGCAGATCGGCAGGGATGGCGACTTTGTCGCTGATAAACTTCGACCGCGAGAATGCTCCACCGATCTTTTCGCCGTAAAGGTCATCGCGAAGTTTGTCGCGCTCGCTTTCCAGTGTCCTGATCTGCTCGCCACTCGCCTTGGCGGCTTGTGCGACTTGCTCCTCTGCAGCCTTCTTCGCCGCAGCCTTGATTTCTTCAACCTTGCCGGCTGTGACGAGTTCGCCGTCCTTCAGGTTCTTGACGGTTTCGAGCGCTTTGCGGGCAGCTTCGCCGTCGTCGATGCCTTCAAACACCTTCAATTTCGCTTCGGCTGCTTCTTTAGCCTCACGATGCGCTTTGGCTTCGCCGTTCAGGCGCGATATCGTGGCGACGGTCGTTGGAGCGTCAAACGCCGCTTCCTTGCCATCTTCATGCACATAGACGGGCTTGCCATCCTGAATTTCAGCAAAAGTCTTGCCGTCGATGGTAATAAGTTTGAGTTTCATCGTTCAGTCTTTCCGGCCATCCGGCCTTTGATATGGGC
>NZ_JBFUMG010000601.1:0-2555 GCF_054049495.1 Phyllobacterium sp. P5_D12
GGATAATGAAACGGTGAAGTCAGGGCAGCCCCTTGCCCGCATCGACGACCGGGATTTCAAGACGGCGCTCGAGCAGGCGAAGGGCGATGTCGCGGCCGCAGAGGCAACAATTGAAGCCAAGCAAGCCTCCCTCGTAATCCAGGAATCAATTATCGCGGCAGCGCGGGCCACAGTCGATGTCGACCAGGCCAATGCGACCTTTGCCGAACAGAACGACAAGCGTTACGCAACTCTCGCCACCAGCGGCTATGGCAACATCCAGAATGCCCAGCAGGCTGCCTCCCAGATCGCTGCCGCAAAAGCCACCGTCGTGCGCGACAACGCTGCGCTGAACGCTGCAATAAAGCAGGTCGATCTATTGAAGGCCGAGCTTGCGCAGGCAAAGGCGGCTCTGGAGCACGATCTTGCGGTCCAGCACCAGGCCGAACTCAACCTGTCGTATGCCACGATCATGGCACCCGTCGACGGCGTCGTCGGCAACCGCACACTGCGCGTCGGCCAATATGTTCAGGCCGGGACGCAGCTGATGACGGTCGTGCCGACCGCCTCGGTCTATGTAATTGCCAACTATAAGGAAACGCAGCTGACCGACGTGCATGCTGGCCAGGCGGTCGATGTCGACGTCGATATGTTTCCGGACCGGGTCTATCACGGCCATGTCGACAGCCTTGCTCCCGCAAGCGGTCAGGAATTTGCCCTGCTGCCGCCCGACAACGCGACGGGCAACTTCACCAAGGTCGTCCAGCGTATTCCTGTGAAGATAATCCTCGATGCCGATAGCGTGTCTGCTGGCGACTTGCGTCCCGGTATGTCCGTGCAACCGAGCATCGACACCAAGGCCGACGCTACCCAGCGCCAGATCCATTGAGGCCGGGTAAAGGAGCACCGTGTCATGTCTGCCATCATGTTCAATGCCGCGTCGGTCCCACAACCACGCGCCAGCACGAAGGAATGGATTGCCGTTCTCGCCGGCATGATCGGCGCGTTCATGGCAATCCTTAACATCCAGATCACCAATGCGTCGCTGCTCGATATCGAAGGCGGCATCGGCACCGGCGTTGACAACGGCGCCTGGATCTCGACGTCGTACCT
The DNA here is from genome assembly GCF_054049495.1 of Phyllobacterium sp. P5_D12. Classification (NCBI taxonomy): domain Bacteria; kingdom Pseudomonadati; phylum Pseudomonadota; class Alphaproteobacteria; order Hyphomicrobiales; family Phyllobacteriaceae; genus Phyllobacterium; species Phyllobacterium sp. P5_D12. The sequence continues at coordinate 1,093 of NZ_JBFUMG010000601.1, forward strand.
CATCGGTGAAATCGTTGTTATTCCCCTCACCGCCTATTTCAGCAGCGTGTTCTCGTTTCGCCGCTACATATTGGTGAATACGATCCTTTTCCCGCTGTTCTCCATAGCCTGTGCCTTCACCCACGATCTCGGTTCGATGATTGTCATGCGTGGCCTGCAGGGCTTTGCCGGCGGCGTTCTGATCCCCATGGCCTTCACAATGGTCTTGACGAAGCTGCCAAAATCACAACAGCCGGCCGGTCTCGCCCTCTTCGCACTCTCGGTCACCTTCGCGCCAGCCATTGGCCCCACGATCGGTGGCTACCTTACCGAGAACTATGGATGGCAGACGATCTTCTTTATCAATGCCGTCCCAAGCGCCGTCATGGCCGTAGCACTAGCCGCAACGCTGGATAAGACGCCTATGCAACTCCATCTCCTCAAAGAGGGCGACTGGGCCGGCATATTCACCATGGCAGTCGGACTCTCGGCTCTTCAGACCGTGCTTGAAGAAGGCAACAAGGACGATTGGTTTTCCTCCCCGTTCATCCTGAAGCTCAGCGCCGTCGCCGTCGTCTTCCTCGCAACCTTCATCTGGATCGAGCTGACCGTCGAAAAGCCCTTRGTCAAGCTCAGCCTTTTGAAGCAGCGGAACTTCGCTATTGGCGTCGTGGTCAATGTTCTCGTTGGTGTTGCGCTGTTCGGTACCGTCTATATCTTGCCGCAATATCTGGGGCAGGTGCAGCGCTACAATGCCGAGCAGATCGGCAATGTGCTGGCATGGACGGGCCTGCCTCAATTGCTCCTGATCCCGCTGGTCCCGATGCTGATGAAGCGTTTCGACGCACGCTATATCGGCTTCCTCGGCATCAGCATCTTTGCCGCTAGCTGTTTCATGAACGTCATGCTTTCACCCGACAATGCCGGCGATCAATTCTGGATCCCGAACATCGTGCGTGCGATCGGACAAGCGCTCGTATTGACGCCGATCACCGCCATCACGACGGCCGGCATCGCCGCCGCCGACGCCGCTGCCGCATCGGGTTTGACGAATATGCTGCGCAATCTCGGCGGTGCGGTCGGCACGGCAACGCTTGGAACAGTTCTGACCAAGCGCGAACAGTTCCACTCGAACATCATCGGCCAATCTGTCACGCTGGCGCGCGATGAGGTTCACCAGCGCCTCGACCAGCTGACCGGTTATTTCATCGCCCATGGCGTTTCCGATCACGCCCTCGCCGCCCAGCAGGCCGTCGCCGCGCTTGGCCGGCTCGTCAAACGCCAGGCACTTATCCTTGGATTCGGCGATACCTTTGCCGTCATTGGCATACTGCTTGCTATTGCAGCAATCGCTTTGTTGTTCGCCGAAAAACCCAAAAGCGCAGGAGGGGCCGRCGCCCACTAAGGACAGCAGGGGGCGAGACGCGCAGGAGAAACATAATCTCCGTTCTGGAGTTCCTGCTTCGATAGTCCTGCTTCGATAG
>NZ_JBFUMG010000602.1:0-2545 GCF_054049495.1 Phyllobacterium sp. P5_D12
ATGGCAAACAGCGCCTTCGGTCCCCATTCGAAGGTCCGGACTTCGCCGTTCGGCAGCCAGACTGTCGTCGAACCATATCCAGCAAGCACGAAGAAGAATGCTTCATAGAGGTGCTTGACGGGACTGGTCTTGCGCCCGGGCAAAACCTCGATGACATAGTTGGCCATGAAGTCGCCCATACCTACAGTATGCGCAAAACAACCGCGAGCATCGTAGCGATCCCAAGGTCCTGTCTCAAGTTCGAGCAGATCATGGCCGAAATCAAAATGGACAGGGATTCCCTCACCCGTCGACCAATCCTTGTAGGGATCAACTAGAAATTTCGAATTGTTCGGATCCTGAACCGCAACGGGTTCGGAGCCAAGGGTCGTCGCTTTTTCAGCATTGGTCGCCATAGAACTCACTCTCGATTTACGTTTCTATTCCTGATTGAGAAGTATCCGTTTCTGGCCGGGGCTTCGGTATCGCCATTTCGGAAAAACCATCTTCCCGTCAGCCAACCCCGCCTTCAGACGAGGACAGCGGTCGAACCACCCTGCCGAGATAGCTTGCTTCCGGCCCATACAGCAGAGCTTTGACGTCATCGGCGTGCAACGTCTTGATGATCTGATCGACTTGTCCGGAAAGCGGCAGCATCAGGCCGCCCTTCTGGGCAAGGTCCAGCGTCACGTCCATATCCTTTTCCTGCCAGGTGAAGCGCGTGCTGTCCCACCGGCTGAGCGTGCCGTTGGTTCCTGGGCATTGCAGGAGGACTTCGCGCATTCGCTGTGCATCGATCCCGTAACGCTTGGCGATCAGCAACGTCTCGAAGTTGGCGACACAATGCACCCAATGCAGGAGGTTGTTGCAGGATTTGGCAATCTGACCGGCTCCGCGTGGCCCAACGTGAATCAGGTCGCGGCTGTAGCTCATCAAGACCAGCCGGATGCGCTCAATATCTTCTTCAGAACCACCGCACAGCGAAAGCAGGGTACCCTCGCGGGCGCCTGAAGCTCCGTAGACGACAGGCGCGTCAACGAGCCGCTTGCCCCTGGCTTCGATCTGCGGTCCGAGCAGGAGCATCGTCTCGGGGCTTATGGTGGCGGCAACGACGATGATAGCTCCGTCGGCGGCTTTTTCGGCCAGCTCCTGCGAAACGTCGACCACCTGCTGATCAGTCGCCACAACGAGAATGAACACATCCGCCGCCTGAGCCAGTTCGGTCAGGCTTTCTTTCGTTGCGAGGCCGCGCTCGCGAGCCTTTCCAAGCTTTTCCTGGTTGACGTCGAAGACAGCAACTTCAATGTCATGTTCGAGTATGTGGCCCGCCATCGCCAGCCCCATCTCTCCCACTCCCACGACTCCAACCCTCATGTCTGCCTCCCCATAGGTCGATATTCCATCGGTTCACCCTGCATGTTGAGTGATGATGTCGATGAGCGCGGGAACGCCGCTCCTGACCTGCGCGATCGCCCTGTCAAGCGCACTGGCGATGTCCTTGGCATCTTCGATCGGACCTTCGGCGTACCAGCCAAATCCGCGGGCTATCGTGGAAAAGTCCGGGGCCGGATCCATGATGTCCATGCCGATATAGGCGCGTTCGACGGGCGTTCCGCGCTGGCGCGCTACGGTGATCTGGTGCTCCCAATCGTTGTAATAGGCGCGGTTATTGTGCATGACGCAAAGGAACGGCACTTTGTGTTTTGCCGCAAACCAAAGAGCACCGACATCGAACAGCAAATCGCCATCGGTCTGGCAATCGACAACGAGACGCCCGGTGCCGCGATGGGCAAGCGCCACGCCTGTCGCCATGCCGATCTGTGTTCCTGTTCCGAGCGCCTTGCCGGGCCAGCGGTAAGGCGTATCGAAGTCCCAGAGCTTCAGCGCCCAGTCCTCGAATGCGTTGGTCGTGAGAACCCAGTCCTCATGCTGGATCTTGTCCCACACCTCGGTGGCGAGCCGGGGCAAAGTAATCGGGCTTGCATCCCAATCGACTTTTGCCTCTTCACGCCATTTCGCACGCTGCGCGTCATGCAATTCGGCAACAGCCCGCCCACGCTCCGTAATCTTGCGAGCAAGTTTCGCGTCGTCCTTGGCACGCTTGCCAATGATCGATGTCAGTGCAGGCAGGGCAAGCGCCGTATCGGCAAGCACGCGCTGGGCACATTCGGGAAACCGCTGATAGTCGGTTGCCCATTTCGAAATCTCGATGTCGGCAAAGCCGATATCCAGCCACTCGCAATGCTCGAGGAAAAGCGGCTTCAACGTGCGATTGATACGATCGTTTTCGTGCGTTGGCCGCTCCCAGTCCCGGCAGTCGAGCAGAGTAATGAGATCGGCCTGTTTGAATACGTCCCGGTTCATCCGCATATCGAGTGGATGCTCGGTTGGAAAATTAAGCCGCCATTGCGTGTCGGCGACGGGGGCGCCCAGCGTTTCGGCAAGGGCAACCATGTCCGAATAGCCGTTCYTGTCGCGACCGACGAATTGCGGCACCAGCACAGGCCAATCCGCTGCAACCAAGCGGTCCGCAGCCTCTTCAAGTGCGGYAGGTTCAGGAGCGATC
>NZ_JBFUMG010000603.1:0-2530 GCF_054049495.1 Phyllobacterium sp. P5_D12
ACGTTGATCAGCGCGTCCAGCGTCCGCTCTTGCGCCGTCTTGGTGTTTCCGAATCCGACTATATCCAGCTGATGCAGAAGCGGCAGGCGCTGGTGCGGCAGATGGATCAACGAATTTCCACCTTTGATCTGTTCGCCCTGTCGACGACACCTATTGCCGCGCCAACGATCGCCTCGGTGAGGGACGACGCCGTTTACAAGCAGGTTGAGACGCTGCTCCTGCGCAATACACAGGTCGCCAATCAGTTCGATCTGACGGCGATCAGTCTGCCAATGCCGGGCCTGACTTTACCGGGCGGACTGATGCTTGTCGCTCAACATGGTGCGGACAGACGGCTGCTTGCCATGGCTCTGTCCGTGGAACAGCTTCTATCCTGAGCTATATAGTCGCCTGCCCATTTGAAGTGATAATTACGAAACAACTCGAAATAGCACTCGCAATTTCCGGGAATCTGGTCAGGATGCGCCACGCTTGCAAGGAAAGTTACTTCTATGATCCGTCATTGTGTGTTTCTGCGTTTTCGTGACGACGTGTCGTCGATTGACCGCCAATCCATCTACCGCGATCTTCAAACTTTGTGCGCAAAGCTGCCGGGCGCGCTGACCATCACGTCCGGCGCGAATATCAGTCCTGAGGAGGGCATGGACAAGGGATTTTCTGAAGGCTTTATCCTCGATTTTGCCGATGCGGCCGCGCGTGACGCCTATCTTGTTCATCCGGAGCATCAGGAAATCGCTGGGCGGATCGTTGCTTCGGCCGTGGACGGTACTGACGGTGTTTTCGTTTTTGATATGGAAGTTTGAGACCGATGCAGGACAAGGAATTTTTCACGAAGCTGTTTCAGGCGGCAGTCGAGGCGGCGGATCCGGAGCGGACCATTGCAGTGCATCTCCCGCCGAAGCCAAAGGGACGGACTATCGTCATTGGTGCCGGCAAGGGCTCGGCACAAATGGCCAGCGCTTTCGAAAAAGCGTGGGCCGCGGAACATGGAGATACTCCGCTCGAAGGTCTTGTCGTCACACGATATGGTTTCGGTGCACCCTGCAAACATATCGAGATCATCGAAGCATCGCATCCCGTTCCGGACGCTGCAGGTCTGGTGGCTTCAAAGCGCCTGCTTGAAATAGTGTCTGGGCTGACAGAAGACGATCTCGTGGTCGCGTTGATCTCTGGCGGTGGTTCTGCGCTGTTGCCGTCTCCACCGCTAGGCATGACGCTTGAGGATGAAATCGCCGTCAACAAGATGCTCCTTGCGTCAGGCGCGCCAATCGCGGCGATGAATGCTGTACGCAAGCACCTGTCGACCATAAAGGGCGGGCGTCTGGCTGCTGCGGCTCACCCTGCGCGTATCTATTCGCTGATCGTCTCGGACATTCCCGGCGACAATCCGGCCTTCGTGGCTTCCGGCCCCACCGTGACCGATGAAACGACGCGGGAGGATGCCTTGAAGATCGTAGAGCGCTACAGTCTTGACCTGCCGGCAGCAGCGCTCGCGCATCTGCGCTCTGCAAAGGCCGATGCACCCAAACCCTCCGATGCGGTTTTTGCCGGCCACGAGCATCATGTGATTGCGTCGGCCGGTGTATCGCTTGAGGCTGCTGCGAAGGCCGCGCGCAATTTGGGCGTCGAGGCAGTCATACTCTCCGATGCAATCGAGGGCGAAGCACGTGAAGTCGCACACGTCCATGCGGCGATAGCCAAACACGTCCTTGCCACGAATCAACCATTCAAAAAGCCCGTCGTCATACTTTCTGGCGGAGAGACGACTGTGACAGTACGGGGAAAGGGCAGGGGGGGTCGCAACAGCGAATTCCTTCTGTCGCTCGCAATCGATATCGATGGAGCAGATGGAATCACCGCCTTTGCGGCAGACACTGATGGCATCGACGGTTCCGAAGACAATGCCGGCGCATTTGCCGATAGCACCAGMATTGCGCGGTTATTTGCCAAAGGACAGGACGCTTCGGCCGTGCTCAACAGAAACGATGCCTGGACCGCATTTGACATGATCGGCGATTTGTACGTCCCCGGTCCTACCGGCACCAACGTCAACGATCTGCGGGCCATTCTCATTCGCTGAATGTCACTGATGGACGCTTAATCGCCATCTTTGGGTGGTCAACAATGGCCGATTCGTGCCAGCGTGAACTTGGCATGCAATGCAACGATCCGCGCCATCGTCTGGCGCAACATCCAAAGGAAAGTCGAATGCGGATAGCACTGTCCCTGATTGCTGTGTCTCTCATGATCATCACGGGTTGTACAACCACACCAAAGACGACCACTCCCGCGGGGCCTTCACCTGCCAAGGATACGCATTTTGTTCCGCCACCCAAATCCCTGACACAGCGCGCGACTCCCTCTAAGGAGCCCAGCTTGAATGAGTCTGCCGCCGCGTCTGCAGCGAAGCCTACTGCCGCGCAGTAACCACATTTCGCTTTGCGACGCCGTCTCCGACTACATGCGTCGGGGCGGCGTTTTGCATTTATACGGCAGGTCAATTTCTGGACGGAGGAATAGGGCTTAAAAC
>NZ_JBFUMG010000604.1:0-2529 GCF_054049495.1 Phyllobacterium sp. P5_D12
AGAACTTTTTCCGGCTACGCATCCCTCAGTATCCGAGTACCCCTCGCCGACCTATGTTTCACAGCTCTTATTGGGGAACGCGACGACGATGCATCCGCAGAGACTGGCGCTGGACACATGTGTGGTGAGCGAGTTCGCGAAACCGAGGCCCAACCAAGGTTGCCTGAACCTGCTCAACGCGCGGCCACCCTTTGAGTTCGCCATGCCCTTCCCGGTCTACGCGGAAATACAGGTCGGCATCAATATCAAGCGCCTCGACGGAAACAAGAACTGGAAGGCGCATCTACGATGGCTAAACCTCGTCATGGCCGCAGGCATGGAACTCCTTTCGCCCACGGAACACACCGCAGCAATCTATGCCAAGATGATAACGACGCCACAATTGAAGCAGTTCTGGTTTATGAACCCGAACTCATCGCGCGTGCAACCTGAACAGGACCTCCTTGTCGCAGCCATCGCGATCTCCCACGGTTGTCCCTTGGCGACGTTGAATGTGAAGGACTTCATGCTCATCAATAAGTTTTTTCCATTGCCCGGACTGCTGCAGCCCAAGATGGGATGGCTGGTCAAACCGCCTGATCCAATATCGCCAACGCCTGCCGTTACAGATCCCCCGACGTTCCACCACTGAAGTCCCCAAACAGACTGGAGTCCGCAACCCACAGCCGGAGCGGCTTGTCACGTTTGACGGCTACCAAGTCTGGTGGCTACCAATCGTCGATCTCGCGTCTGGCTTCGTCCTTCGACTTGCCGCTCTTGAATTTTGCCCTAGCTGGTCACGCTTCCCGTCGATGACGACATCCAATTGCTTCCACGCGACTCCAATCCATGACAAATCTCCTTGTTGGTTGTACTGAAACGCGCCAGCCAATTGCGTGTTCCAAAGGAATGGTCAGCAACGCCATATAGACGCCGGCGAAAGAAACCCATGTTAGATGGAACGCCTTGTTCTCCGGAGGATTAGAGAGAGCTATCACCAAGCGCTGAGAGAAACCCACATGACCTCTTTGAAGCACGCTATCTMAATTGCTGCCAGCGCCCATGCTGGTTACCTCGCCGACGATGAAGAACCGTATATCTTCCACCCTTTGAGGGTGATGCTCGCCTTGGATACGGAGGATGAGAGGATCGTCGGTGTCCTGCATGATGTGGTCGAGAAAACTACGCTGACGCTCGATAGCCTGCGTTCGGAGGACTTCCCGGCCATATCCTCGAAGCACTCGATTCAGTCAGCCGTCGCCAAGGCGAAGAGTATTTCGACTTTGTCCGGCGCTCGCGAGAAAACAACCTTGGACGACGCGTTAAAATCGCTGACCTGAAAGACAATATCGAAAAGGTTAAGTCGCATTTGGAGGATTCCAAAGCACGGGAGAAGTTGGCCAAGTATGAAGAGGCGTTGGCGCGACTGTCGTGAATGGATGGATTCTCGCACCTGAGCCACAATATGCGTATCCGATGGGCAAAAAAGCCCTCGCAACGGGGGTACGAGGGCTTTTCCGTGTGGGCTTCCAACAGAAAGCACGGTCAGGATGACAGCGTTTCAAATCCCCGCAATAAAATAAGACATATGGTCCGCTCTTTAAGTGCCCTCGGAGCGCAGAATGGCAAGCTGACTGCCCCCCCTCCATTTGGAACATTTGCGTTCGTTAAAAGTTTCCGACCTGAACAGCACGGCAGCGCTCCAGCTCTCGATTGACCGCGCTGACATCAGCCCGAACCGAAAGGAACAGCCATGCCTTCCATCAATGAAGCACGTATTCTAATTCTCGCAACCGATGGCTATGAGCGATCGGAGCTCCGGGTCCCCTACGATGAGTTGCGAAAGCGCGGTGCAGACGTCAAGATTGCATCCCCGAAAGCCGGTAGCATCAAGAGTTGGGACAAGAAAGACTGGGGCGATACCGTCGCCGTGGACCTACTTGCCTCGGAAGCCTCGGTTGACGACTTCGACGCGCTGGTTCTGCCAGGCGGACAGATCAACCCGGATGTTTTAAGACGGGACGACAACGCCATGCGCATCGTGAAAGACTTCCTGAACAGYGGCAAGACGGTTGCTGCGATCTGCCATGCGCCATGGCTTCTTATCGAAGCCRATGCCCTCCGGGGTCGCGATGCGACGTCATACTGGTCGATTAAAACAGACGTGACGAATGCCGGAGCGAACTGGAAGGATGAGGAAGTAGTGACTGACGAGGGTATTATCACCTCGCGCAGTCCGGACGACCTTCCGGCTTTTGTTTCAAAGATCGTAGAAGAGATCGTAGAAGGTGCGCACAAGCGCCGTGCAGCTTAATGCGGCGATCGCATTGATGGTGAAAAACAATACCAAGCTGCGCTGATCTCGGCACGGCTACTTGGCGTGCTGCAGTGACGCGACGCTCTCTTCCGACCAGTTCTACTCGCTGATCAAGGGGACGAACATCACCGAGTCGAGATCCTCCGCCTCAAAGGCGGTTTCGCTCGCACGGATTAGTTTGCGAAGCGTCTGAGTCCATTCGTCAAGGACGACTGGCATCACCAAGCGACCAC
>NZ_JBFUMG010000605.1:0-2526 GCF_054049495.1 Phyllobacterium sp. P5_D12
GAGACCATCTCGTCGGACGTGATGCGGCAGTTTTCGGCGATCGGCAATGCCAGCCCGAAAAAGACCGTGATTCTCGATGGCGACGGAAATGGCGGCGGCGGCATCGTGCCCTACCGCTACAAGCAGGACTACTACGGCTCGCTGCAATGGGCGGTAGGCCTTGAGCTTTTCCTGCTCATCACCGACCCATGGCGCGTATACTTCACCACCGATCATCCGAACGGCGCGCCTTTTACCGCTTATCCGGAACTCTTCGAACTTTTGATGAGCAGCAATGCCCGCGATGCGAAATCCACGGAGCTCAATGCAACGGCGCTCGGGCTGACGACGCTCGCCTCGGTGCGCCGCGAATATACGCTGGAAGAGATCGCCATCATGACCCGTGCAGCTCCGGCGAAGCTCCTTGGCCTCAAGGATCGCGGCCATCTCGGGGCCGGGGCCATCGCCGATGTCGCGGTCTATCGCAAGGGCAGGGATATCGCAAAAATGTTCCGCGAGGCGGCGCTGGTTTTCAAGAATGGCGATCTCGTCGTCAAGAACGGCAAGGTAACCCACTATCGTTGGGGCAAGACGCTGCGCCTCAACCCGCCGCCGGACAAGGCGATGGTCAAGCGTATGCAAGCCTACCATGAAGAGCGCTACGGTCTTTCGCTCGACTGGTTCACCTTCCCGGATTCCGCTATCCAGCGTCCGGACCCATTTGCGGAGGTGATTTCATGAACGGGATGCATCAGTTGAACCGCAATGGCGTCGTTATCGACGATACTTTCGCTGAAGCCTTCGGCATGCGCGCCACTGCGATCATCATCACGGCGCCGACGTTGAAATGGGCGCGGCAGGCCGCCATCACCATGACTGGTTATGCGACCTCGGTTATCGGCTGCGGCTGCGAGGCGGCCATCGACAGGGATTTGCCCGCGTCGAAAACCCCGGATGGCCGGCCGGGTTGCCGTGTCATGATTTTTGCCATAGGCACGGACGAATTGCAGAAGCAGTTGAAGAACCGCCTCGGCCAATGTGTGCTGACATCGCCCGGCAGCGCCTGCTTTGCCGATCTTGAAGGAACGGCGCCGCTCGATCTCGGCAATGCGCTGCGCTATTTCGGCGATGGCTGGCAGATATCGAAGAAGTTTGGCGGCAAGCACTATTGGCGCGTGCCGGTGATGGATGGCGAGTTCCTTTGCGAGGCGACCACGGGACTGACCAAGCTTGCGGTCGGCGGCGGCAATCTCCTGCTCCTTGCCGCCGATAATGCCAAGGCCCTGCGCGCCGCGGAACGCGCCGTAGCCGCCATCGAAAAGGTGCCCGGCGCGATCATGCCGTTCCCGGGAGGCGTGGTCCGGTCGGGCTCGAAAGTCGGCGGCAAATATAAGGGCATGATGGCTTCGACCAATGACGCCTTCGCACCGACCCTGCGCGGCGTTGTCAACTCCGCGCTGACGCCGGAGGTTAATGCAGTGCTGGAGATCGTCATCGATGGCGAGAACAACGACGCTGTGACGGCTGCCATGCGCGCAGGACTGAAGGCGGTCATCGAACTTGGCCCCAAGCGAGGTGCGGTTCGGATCAGCGCCGGCAATTACGGCGGCAAGCTCGGCAAGTTCCACTACCACCTGAAGGATCTGCTGCCATGAAAGCGCTGACCTTCTCGCTTCTTGCCGAACCGGAAGAACGTCTCGACCTCTCGGCTCTGACACCTGCCGGGCTGGCCGGGTTGACGGATGCGCAGATAGAAAAGCTGCGTATCGGAACGACCCGCGATCCCGCCTTGGTGGGCGATATCTTCAAGGTCACCGGCAAAGATTCGCAGAGTATCGTTTTCGAGGGCGGCAGCGCGCGCTTCGACAAGGTCGGTAGCGGGTTGAGCGGTGGCGCCATTCGCGTCACCGGCAATGTCGGTCTTGAGGCGGGCAGGAAAATGTCCGGCGGTTCTCTGCTCATTGACGGCAGCGCCGGCGACCACGTGGGTTCGGGTATGGTCGATGGCAGGCTTGAGATCAAGGGCAATGCCGGAGACTATCTCGGCGGGCCGCTTGCCGGTGAAATCACCGGCATGGAAGGCGGCTTGCTGATTGTTCGCGGCAAGGCCGGAAATTACGCAGGTGAGGGACTGCGTCGTGGCATCATTGCCATCCTCAAGGGCTGCGGTGACTATGCCGGCTACCGCATGATCGCCGGGTCGATTGTCGTTAGCGGCCGCGTTGGTGCAATGCCAGGCTACCTGATGAAGCGCGGCTCCCTGTTCCTGGACCGCCGCCCGGAAAATCTTGCCCCGACCTTTGTCGACTGCGGCGAAACCGACATCGCTTTTTCGGGCGTATTCGACCGGTTTCTTGTCCAGGAGAAAATCATGGACAAGCCATTGCTCGGCGCAAGGCCGGGCAAATTTGGCGGCGACGTTGCCGTGTCCGGCAAGGGCGAAATTCTGTTCCGGCGCGGCAAGTAAACTGATCCCCGTCGCTGATTTGATGGGCCGGTGCGAAAGAGCGCCTCGCTTTCCGTCATCCTCGGGCTTGACCCGAGGAC
>NZ_JBFUMG010000606.1:0-2516 GCF_054049495.1 Phyllobacterium sp. P5_D12
GGCATGGCGTCGAGCGCCGCCACAAGTATCGCCCGCCTGGGCGGCGATGTCTCGCTCTGGGCGTCCGTCGGGCCGGACGATATTGGGCGGCGGGTCATCGAGGAACTGACTGCCGAGGGCGTGGACTGTTCTCACGTTCGGCGCATCGAAGGCGCGCGTTCAGCCTTCTCGACCATCTTCGTCGATGCCGTCGGTGAACGGATGATCGTGCCTTACTACGATCCGGAGCTTTTGTCCGCGCCAGAAACAATACCGCCGATCTCCGATGGCACCTACGATGTCGTGATGACCGATGTACGCTGGCCACTTGCCGCTGCGCAAGCGTTGAAGGCGGCGCGGGAGGCTGGCGTCCACGGCGTCCTCGACGCCGACACCGCTTCGCTCGAGACACTGGAAATGCTGATGCCGCTTGCTTCGCATATCGTCGCCTCCGAGCCGGCGGCGGAGAAGGTGACGGGTGAAAGTGACCCGGAGAGGGCAGCCGTTGCTCTTGCAGCACTTTATGGCCGCGACGGCGAATTCATTGCTGTGACCGGCGGCGACAAGGGCTCCTTCTGGTACGATGATCTGGAAGGCGAAGTCCGTCACATGCCGGCCTTCCCCGTGGATGTTGTGGACACGCTTGCGGCGGGCGATGTTTTTCACGGCGCATTCGCCTTTGGCCTCGCGCGGGGCTATCCGATGTACCAGATCATGCGCTTTGCCAGCGCTGCCGCCGCGATCAAATGTTCCCGCTTTGGCGGCCGGGCCGGCGCACCGGCGAAATCCGAAGTCGACGCGCTTCTTTCCCAGCATCCCGAAGAGTAAAGCCTCGCAGTAAAAAGTCAGTGCGTTCCTGTTGACTTTCAACTGACATGTTAGTACGTCTTTAGTCGTAAACGACATGGGAGAAGCAAGTGTCTCGGGATCGATTTGGGCTGTCCGCCGCGCTAACCACGCCATTCGATGCCGAGATGGGTATCGATGTGGCGAAAGCCGTTAAGCACGCCCGGCACTGCCTGAACAGCGGCTGCAGCAGCGTGACACTATTCGGAACGACAGGCGAGGGTTCCTCGATCGGTGATGAGGAGCGCGGGGTCGTTATCCAGGCGTTTCTCGACGCGGGCATTGAACCCAAGCAGATTGTCGTCGGCGTCATGGCCAACTCTTATGTAGATGCGGCGGTCCAATCGCGCCATGCGCTCGACGCGGGTTGCCGTGGCGTATTGCTCGCTCCTCCGTCCTATTTCAAGAATGTCAGCGACGACGGACTGTTCGTCTGGTTTTCGTCGGTCTTTACGGAGATCGGTTCGGGGGCGAGAGACATCATCCTTTACAATATTCCTTCCGTTACCGTCGTTGAAATTTCGGTCGAACTTGTCAGTCGTCTGCGCGAAGCTTTCCCGAAAGTCGTTTCCGGTGTGAAGGACTCATCCGGAAACTGGCCCTTCACTGAAAGGCTGCTGGCAAAGCACAATGATCTGGCAATCCTCATCGGTGACGAGCGCTCACTTTCCGCAGGCGTTCGTCTTGGCGGGCAGGGGGCGATTTCCGGCATGGCAAATCTTTATGCCGACCGTCTTCTGCCAATGGTCAATGAAGGCCGCGACGATCCGGCGATGATCGAGGCGGTCAATGAGCTCTTGAAATTTCCAGTCACGCCAGCGGTGAAGGCTTTGGTCGCCTATCAAGCCGGCGATGATGGGTGGCGCCGGGCACGTGCACCGCTGCTGGCCCTTTCGGATTTGGACTACAAAAGACTGACTGGCATCTTCGACCGCTTGTTTGTGGCCGCTGCCGCGTAATAATGGGGAAGCAATACGAGTCGGGAGGACGGGCATGGATGATGGTAACGAGCCGGTAAGACTGCGAGAGAAGGCCTATGCGAGTTTCACGGAGCATCTTCTGGCGCGTGATATCAATCCGGGGCAATTCGTGTCGCAGCGCCAGCTTGTTGCAATGACCGGTATGCCGCTTGGAGCCATCCGCGAACTCGTGCCTCGCCTCGAGGCCGAGGGGCTGGTCAAGACCATCCCGCAGCGTGGCATCCAGATTGCGCATATTGATCTCAATCTGATCCGCGAGGCCTTCCAGTTCCGCCTGTTCATGGAAAAGGAAGCAATTGCGCTCTTCTGCGTTTCGGCATCCGATGAACTACTGGCCCGGCTGCGCAAGGAGCATGAAGACACACTCGAGGAGGCGCTGCAGGGCAAGGAGATGCCCGAGCTCGAATTGCGCGCGCAGACGATCGACTGGAACCTGCATGAAACGATCATCGATTCTCTCGAGAACGGGATCATCGGCAGGGCCTACCGGATCAATGCGATCAAGATGCGCCTGATCAACCAGGAGCGGTTCCGCATTACCGGCCGCGTCGTCCCGGTCATGCGTGAACATCTGGCGATCCTGACGGCGATCGAGACCCGGGATCCGCAGACTGCAATGGATGCAATAGCAGTGCACATCAACAATGCGAGGAATTTGGCACTGAAACTTTAGGAACATTGGCAATGGGAGTTGCCGTGCAAAGTCACAAG
>NZ_JBFUMG010000607.1:0-2505 GCF_054049495.1 Phyllobacterium sp. P5_D12
TAAGAACGTCACAGGGCCGCCTAAGAACGTCACAGGGCCGCCAACTCATCTTTCTTTATAATGTTGCCGTACCGCCGGATCGCCCAACTCTCGACATGGTTCTGATCAGCATAATGGACGTTACCGCGAGACGGGAAGCAGAGAACGAACTCGATGTTGCACGAAGCCAGCTGGCCCATGTCACCCGGATCGCGACCCTTGGCGAATTAACGGTCTCGATCGCTCATGAACTCAATCAGCCTTTAGCCGCCGTGGTCACCAACGGAGGAGCCGGCTTGCGGTGGCTCAGAAGGGACGTGCCCGATCTGAAAAAAGTCGAATCTTCGATCGAGGGAATGGTCGCCGACGCTACCCGCGCCAGCGAGGTCATCAAGCATTTACGCGGTTTATCGGTGAAGTCGTCGCCGAACCCGGTCAACGTTAATCTCAATGAGGTCGCCGAGGAAACAGTCGCATTGCTGCAACGCGAAATTGATGTCAATCAAGTGACATCAAGATTTGACCTCGCAGACCATCTCCCGGAGATTCATGGGGACAGGGTACAGCTACAGCAAGTCGTCCTGAATCTGATTTTGAATGCCATTCAAGCGATGGCGCACGCTCCCGGCGGAAGGAGGGAGCTTCTGGTGAAGTCGTTCTCAGAGGAAGCCGCCGTCGTGTTGCGAATCCAGGACACTGGCCCTGGCATCCCGCCTGAAGTCCGCGATAGACTGTTTGACCCGTTTTATACGACGAAGCCCGACGGAATGGGTATGGGCTTGTCAATTTGCCGTTCAATCTTGACCGCCCATGGCGGGAGCATAAATGCAACTTCCGAACCGGGAGCTGGCACCACGTTCGAAGTCACAATTCCATTTATTAAGGAGGTCGGGTGATGGCCGTGCTCACGACGCCGATCGTCTATGTGGTTGACGATGATGTGCATTTGCGGGAAGCGCTACGCAATCTTTTCGAATCGGTCGGTATCCGTGTGGAACTGTTCGGGTCCACCGCAGAACTCCTTGCCCGTCCTGCCAAAGTTTCCGCCGAAAGTTGCCTCGTCCTCGATATTCGCCTGCCAGGCGTCAGCGGACTCGATTTTCAGAACCAGCTAGCGAAGCTTGGGAACAATATCCCTATTATCTTCATGACCGGTCACGGTGATGTCCCCATGTCAGTGCGAGCGATGAAGGCCGGGGCCATCGACTTTCTTACGAAGCCATTTCGGGATCAGGACATGCTGGATGCGGTCTCGAATGCATTGGCACTGGATCGAAGCCGCCGGACGAGCGAAGGCGAACTGTCCGCGCTGATGGCGCGGTATGAAAGCCTGACGAGCCGGGAGCGTGAGGTAATCGCCCTGGTAACGAGCGGCCTTATGAACAAGCAGATCGCAGGCAAACTTGGTGTGAGCGAGATAACTGTAAAGATCCATCGCGGCCATCTGATGGAAAAGATGGGTGTGCGAACTCTCGCGGAACTGGTCAAGGCCTACGAGGCGCTTCGACCCGGCTTAAACACGTGATGCCAGAACCTAAACTTCTGTATGATATCATCTAGTCTCTCAATGGTGCATGTAACCAGCTGATAGTTACAGACTTTTAGTACCGTCATAAAGGTTTTCTGGTGCACCGTTTGAAATCCATAGTCGTCGTCGAGGACGACGCGTCACTGCGCGATGCCATGGAGAATTTGATCAGCTCACATGGGCTCAATGTCCATACATTTGCTTCCGCAGAATCATTCCTAGCGCAACGGGGGCTTATTGAGATCGACTGCCTGATAACCGACGTGCAAATGGACGGAATTGGTGGAGTGGAGTTGTTCCAGATCCTGCGAAATATTGGTGTAGGCACGCCGGTCATCTTCATCACCGCATTCGAGGATGAACGCATACACAAACGGTTGATGGCGGCAGGTGCCAAAGGGTTTTTCCGCAAACCTTTCGAAAGCCAGGCCATGATTGATTGCATTGAGCACGCTCTGGCTGTGTAGTGCATACCAACCAAAGAAACCGTGCCATAGCCACCACATAGGTGCCGTGACAACGTACGCACCGACAGATACCAGCGCACACACAGCAAGATCACGAACTGGTCGAAATGGCGGCCGTTGAACACCATGCCGGGCGAACTGTAAGCAATCGGTTGGCGACGGAACCATTTGGAAATCCTGTCATGAATCCATCTGCAACGCGTGAACAGACGCCAGTTATCAACTTGACATAATCGCCAATATTAAAACTTTGATTTTCTATACTATGGACCGTATCTTTTGAGGTACTAGAACGCTGGCTTGGCTTTCATGATTCCTGGTAGACTATATCTTGGCGATCCAAATTGGCAGAATGCAGTGTGAGGGGTGGGACTAGATGGCACTGTTCGTTGATCGAGTGAGCGTGAGAACCCGAGCGATGCAATTGGTCGGCGTGATGGTGACACTCTCGTCCGCCACGGCCTCCGTAGCTGCGGATAAGCCGGAGGCCACAACGGTCGAAGAGAACCCGGGCTGGATTGTAACCTTGGG
>NZ_JBFUMG010000608.1:0-2503 GCF_054049495.1 Phyllobacterium sp. P5_D12
ATAGTAACCCGTGCGTTTTTGCACGCTGGTCCTGATGATAATCGACGGGCCGGGTATCTGGAAAACCCCTAAACGACAGAAGCGCTCGATGAAGGAACGGCTGCTGTCCAGCCGATACGGTGGTTGTGTCTGCTGCCCCGCTATGCTGGGAATCGGGGAGTCGCCCTGGATGTCCACATCCCGACCATAGGTATAAGCAATGTCGGGATTTTGTTCCATGATGGTGACGGCACGGTTGAGCGCGCCCGGTACCAAAAAATCATCGGAACACAATATCAGGAAATAATCCGATTCCGCCCAATCGATCCCCTCGTTGAACGACGCGTGCGGGCCGAGATTTGTTTCGTGCAGCCGCAACTCGACCCGCGGATCCATCGCTGCAAGCTCTCGTGCCACTTCCGGGCTGTCGTCAGTCGAGGCGTTGTCGACGATCAGGACGCGCAGTTTCTCGACATCCTGCGACAGCACGCTGCCAACGCATGCCCGCAAATAGCGACCGTAGTTATAGTTTGGTATGACGACGTCAACGGACTTCACAGCATGCATCCCCACGCTTCTAACAATCTCGCATTATTCATTCGGCCGGCACTCCCTGCTTGTTCGGCATAAGCCGCGGCAGAAACAGTCCGACAATCCGGATAAGCTCTTCGAGGAATGGATGCTTGACTATGACCAGAGCCGCCACCCACCCGATTGCCGAAAATAGGCCGGCAACAAGTGCCTGTAGAATGGAGAGATCGAACGCAAAGCCATGCGCGGCAAGAACACCGAGCGGTCCCAAAATCCCCCCGAGGGTTACGACCGCACTTTTGGCGAGTATGGCGAACAACTCCTGCCAGTGGAACGGTGCATGCCGGCGAACATAGACGAGCGAAATAAGCATCTGGAACGGCAGGGCGATGAATTGACTTAGCACCAGCGCATATAATCCAAAAAAGCTAGCAGTACAGATGACGATCATCGACATGCCTCGCCCGATAAAATTTGCTCGAAACGCTTCCCGGTTTGCACCGAGAGCAACCAATACCGGGAACGTCAATATGTTGGGAAACCAGAAGATGGCCGCGACTGACAGGATTTGAACAAGTGGAACTGCAGCATCCCAAGCCTGCCCGAGTGCAATATGCACTATCGGATGGGCAAGAATAGCAACGACGAGAACTGCGGGCCAATAGAGCGCTGTAATATAGCTGATGATTTTCAGATAGGCGTCCTTGACGCTTCGTTGCGCTCTGGCTTCAGCTGCAAATGCAGGAAACGCGACCGAAAAGATCGCGGACAGCAATATCTTGTCGGGGAGTCCGCAGACAACATTCGCGCGGTTAAAGAGGCCGACGGCAGTCAACGGCATGATGCGCCCCAGCACCAGTTGGGGCAGTGCCTCATATGTCCTGTCGAGAACTGTCGAAGCGCCTTTGTAGCCACCGAAAACGAAGAACTCGTGCCAGCCTTTCAGTCGAGGATTGAACATCCAGAAGATCGGTCGGGCATGGAATCCAAGAGCCGTCCTGACCAATGCAGATGCCAGTGTTCCCCAGGCAAAACTCATAAAGCCAAAGCCGAACCATGCAAACGCGATGGTTACCAAGGCGTTGACAATGCTCCCTAGCGCGTTGATGCGGGTGAGGTTGCCAAATTCCATATCCCGTCGCAGCAGTGCAGCGATGGTACTGACTGGTGCATCGATCACACCGGAAATCGCCAGAATACAGACGAATCCGCTAAGACCCGCTTCGGAATAAAAACCAGCGAACCAGTGAGCCAGAAGAATAAGAAACGAGCCGATCGCAACTGAAAAGCCGAATATAAGAGTAAAGCCAGTGCGAATATCTTCTTCCGAAACATCTTCGCGTTGAATGAGATATTCCGATGTCACGAACTCTCGGAAATTAAACGCAATGGTCCCTATCCCCAGGCCGATGACCGCAAGCCCGATCTCCGTGCTGTCCAGTAGACGCGACAGAACGGCAATCATCGATATGCTGACAATTACCTGTGAATATTGTTCCAAGGCCGCCATAAAATATGCCCGGCGAACATTCCCCACCTAGATACCCCCGCGTGTAGTGGACCCAGCCAACGCCTTATGAGTGCAAAAAACTTCAGTTTGAACTATTATTCAAACACACAGAATCGCACAGGACGTCGATCTCATTGCGACGATAACTGCTCGCGTCATTTCATTTAAGCTGACCAATGAGATGAACAGTAACATAGCCATTTGACGTAATCACAAAGGGCAACCAAACATACTTGAATCAATCCGAGGTAGCCCGGTTCATCCTGACATCGCTCAAATGTGGAGCGCACCAACATACTCGTTGTTAAGCAAGCACGTATGATCCGCTTTTGGATGTGTCCTATGTCTCTGAAGCCAATTGTCAATTTTGCTTGTGAGCGTCTTTAGTTAGACGGCTGTACTGACTGCATCGGACCAGAGAACCCATGATTGAAGACGAACAAATCCGGATTGAACTCATGGCCACACAATTCTGGCTACGGG
>NZ_JBFUMG010000609.1:0-2494 GCF_054049495.1 Phyllobacterium sp. P5_D12
GGCATTCTCATCGTCAGCAACAGGTTTCACGCCGGTCGCAACCAGGGCTTCCATAATCCTGTCGGCGCTCTCATAGGCGGTGTTGGAGAGCTTCTGCATTTGCTGAGTCTGCCGGAATTCTATCCCGCTCAAGGAATGATCAACGGATTTGAGCAGAAGCTCGGCCTTGTCCACGCTGGTTTTGGCCTTGTCATCGCGCGGCACGGGCTTGCGTATTGAAGTCGTTGGTCCCGTAATGATCGGATCGATGCCRTAAAAACCTTCTGCATCGTCGGAATTCACCACGTCCTGACCGTTACCCTCCATAGAAAGAGCATTGGCAGCGTCTCCCGGCAATACAGCCCCGGCTTTTTCAGCGCGCTGCAGCACGGGCGCAAGCTTGTCATGCCGCTCGCTCAGAGCTCTCTGCCGTTGAATGAGCTCACTGACTTTGCCGTCCATCAATTTCTGGTCGAGCAATTGCCGGCTTGTGATCCGATCGAGTTGAATGCGCAGCGCGGCAATCCGGTCTTCGTAGGCCTGTTGCAAGCGTGCCTGACGGGCGACGCTGCCGGTTATGAGATCATCGCGGAAGACCAGATAGGAGGTCGCGAGAAGATAGCTGCCAGCGAAGCCAAGGGCGAGGGTGCCACCCAGAAATGCCATCCACGGCTTGATGGTAAAATGCCGGATGGTTTCGCCCCGCGCGATAATGATCGTGTGAGGCTCTTTGGTGCTGCCGAAGATGCTGGTATTTTGAGGCTTCTTCATTGCGGCTACGCTCGTTGATTTGCAGCTTCAATTTATACAGCGATTACACTCTGTTAGGGTTAACAAATCCTGACAACTGCACTGTATTTCAATCAAATTGCAACTAAAAMGGGCAAATTATGTCCCAAGAGCCTTGGTTGCTTCGAGTACTTCGGCCGCATGTCCCGGAACTTTCACCTTGTTCCAGATTTTGGCGATCTTGCCGGCCGAATCGATCAGATAAGTCGTCCGCTCTACGCCCATATATTTCCGGCCATACATGCTCTTCTCAACCCAAAGACCGTAGGCTTCGATGATAGCCTTGTCTTCGTCTGCAACGAGATCGACCTTCAAATCATGTTTGGTCTTGAACTTGTCGTGTTTTTTGACGGGGTCTGGCGACATTCCGATGACCTTCGCACCAAGCTTTTCAAACTGCGGTCTGAGACCGGAGAATTCGATCGCTTCCTGGGTGCAGCCGCTCGTGTCGTCTTTCGGATAGAAATAGAGAACGACAGGCTTTCCGCGCAGGCTCGACAAGGTGATTGTACCGCCACCATTACGCGGCAAGGTGAAGTCCGGCGGGGTGCTACCGATATCCAAAATAGTCATAGGAATGCCTTTCTTTGATGATTGAACGCGATCGCTACTTACGCAACTATAGAGAGGTGCGGGAATCGTCTACGGTTTCCCAATTGATTCCTCAATTGGCTTTGGAATTTGACAGAGAAACCGAAAAGAGTCCGCTTTACAAAGCGGGACTTCACGAAACTGCACCAATATCCTTCTGCTTGCGAGCAAGACGAGGTTCCCGTAGCGACGCCTCGAAGGCGATCGCGGCTGCATTTCGCCGCCGGTGCCACATGTTCCTTTGCCATCCTTATGGCGGTGTTGGCCGGCATCGCTTTCGTCATATTACGCGTCGGCATTGGGGGAGAGGCGCTGACACAGCGCGCGCAAACCGCGTTGCAAACGGTTCTCGGGCCGGACGCAGATGCCACGATCAATTCAGCGCAAATTTCTCTAGACCAGCGCCACCACGTTGCACTTGAGGCGCGGGATGTAAATATCACCGATGCAAAGCGCGGTATCCAGATAAACAATGTGAGGTCAGTGCGTATCGGCCTCGCAACCTTACCCCTGCTACATGGGAATATCCGGGTCGAGCGGCTGGAACTCGATGGCGCACAGATCAAGGTCACTTCGGTTGTGCCGTTCGATTTCATGTCTTTGGTGCCCAAGGACGATCGCGGCCTTGTCGATCTCGACGGTGCATCGGCGGCGATTTTTTCAGGTCTCGAAAGTGCGGTATCGCTGCTTGATCAGCGCGAGACGCGCGATATCTCCATTGCAGATACAACATTTGATTTTACGCTCGCCGGAGCGCCGGAACGCTTGCGCATCGTCAATCTCGATCTATCGGAAACGGGTGGCCCGGTTGCCATCAACGGCACGGTGGAGTGGCGCGGAAAGCAAGTCGATATCAATGCTCAGGCCAAGCGTTCGGCGATCGGAGCGAAGATCGAAGCGTTTTCGTTGGCTGTCAGCAAGATTCCACTCGCAGGAAAATTTGGTACGCCTCCTGTCGCCGACATCGACGGCATCAAGCCCGATGGCGCTTATCTAACCTACGACAATCTGGCCGAGATCAAACTGGATGGCCTGGCGGCGACCGCTTCCGAGCCCTCACGGGTCTGGGGCGCGCTCAATATCGGCAAGGGCCCGGTTACGATCGGCAATGTCGAAGATATGGCGGTGGAATCAC
>NZ_JBFUMG010000610.1:0-2490 GCF_054049495.1 Phyllobacterium sp. P5_D12
GAGTGCAACTTGTGCGACAGGTACTTGTCCATTTCATCGAAAAATAACCATATTGGCGTTCAACTAGCCATTATATTGTAATCGGTAAACACAACCAGACCTATGTCCATCGAAAGAAACGATCCACATGCGGGGCGCGATGCCACCGCCGACGCCGACCATCATGCTGAGGTCGCTCGGCAGTTCGCTGGCTCTGACAAAGACTCCATGGTGTTTCGTGCTGCGGAACGCCACTCTCGGCGCGTCCGGTTTTTGAAGTTTGCCTTGCCTGCGGTCGCGTTGATCGGTGCCGCTGTTTTTTCCTGGTTCAMTTTCTTTTCCACATCGAGTGTGCCGAGCAATATTTCGCTTGATAATGCCGGGATGGAAAACGGCAAACTTGTCATGACCAACCCGAAACTTGACGGATTTACGAAGGACAAGCTTCCCTACAAAATGAGCGCCGTAAAGGCATTGCAGGACGTAGGCAACAGCAATGTGATCTCGCTGGAGGGGATTAGTGCGGAAATTCCGATTGGCAAGGAACTGCGCGCGCAGGTCACTGCGAAATCGGGTGTATACGACAATGCGAACCGGCAGTTGAAGCTCGACAGCGCCATAAGCTTGACAACATCCGATGGCATTACTGCCCTGCTGCAATCGGCTAATATAGATATAGCCGGCAACACGATGTCGACGGACGATCCAGTCAGCGTAAAAAATAGCAAGTCGAGTATAACCGCGGACAGTATGYAAATTACCGAAAGCGGTAAGGTAATGACTTTTGAAAAGCGGGTAAGGCTTGTCATTCTGCCTACAAAGCTGCAAGAAGGTGACAAGGAAATCAAATCGTCAGAGTAACGTCTGGGGATTATTGCTGATTTCAAGGGAAATCCCGGATTTAGGAGAGAAGACGATGTCGTGCGGGGCAAAACTGATCAGCATTTCGACCGTTGCGTTGGGCCTGTTGGCATCGTCCATGATGATTGCTCCCGTCGTCGCGCAGGATGCTGCCACAGCAACAACCGGAATAAAATTGTCAGGCGACCAGCCGATCCAGATCGATGCTGACAAGCTTGTTGTACATGACAATGAGGGCACTGCTACCTTCACAGGCAATGTGACCGTCGTACAAGGTGCCACGCTTCTGAAGGCGGGTTCAATGATTGTTTATTACGTCAAGGGCCCCAAGAAAGACGCGACCGGCAAAGACACAACCGGCAAAGACACAACGGGTGCTGACGCGCCAAAGACCACGGGAGTGACTGGTGCCGGAGCCCAGGACATCGATCATCTAGAGGTCAACGACAAGGTCTACGTCAAATCCGAAGATCAGGTCGCCACTGGTGATCACGGCACTTTCGATATGAAAACGGAAGTGCTGGTTTTGACTGGCAACAAGGTTGTTCTTTCCCAAGGCGACAATGTTGCCGTCGGCTGCAAGCTGACAGCGCAGCTTAAAACGGGCGAGGCCCAGCTTGAAAGCTGCAAGAGTGGTCAGACAGGTCGTGTCTCTATCGTTGTGGCTCCCAAGAACGCGCCGAAGAACTGAGCCTATAGTGTCCTTGTTTTCGCGTCGCTCTTCCAGCAAGCTTTCCGCTCGGCCTGACTCTACCATCTCTCAGGAAATGCGTCCTGCTGACCCTGCGGCCGTCGACCGTATGAAAGGCACGCTTGTCGCACGTGGCATCACCAAGAGCTACAATGGCCGCCAGGTCGTCAACGGTGTTTCCTTTGGGGTGCGCGCCGGCGAAGCCGTTGGTATCCTAGGCCCCAATGGCGCCGGCAAGACGACATGTTTCTACATGGTGACTGGTCTGGTCCCGGTCGACAAGGGCACGATAGAAATCGATGGTTTCGACGTAACGACGATGCCGATGTATCGCCGTTCTCGGCTGGGTATCGGCTACCTGCCGCAGGAAGCCTCGATTTTCCGCGGTCTTTCGGTTGAAAACAATATCAAGGCCGTCCTTGAGGTTGTCGAGAAAGATCGGAGTGCTCGCGCTCAGGAGCTCGACTCATTGCTTGAGGAATTTCACATCGCTCACCTGCGCAAGGCTCCCGCGCTTTCCCTGTCAGGTGGCGAACGCCGACGGCTGGAAATCGCCCGCGCCCTGGCGTCTCGCCCTAATTTCATGCTTCTGGACGAACCCTTTGCAGGTGTGGATCCGATTGCCGTTGCGGATATACAGCAACTGGTGCGTCATCTGACCGGTCGKGGCATTGGTGTGCTGATCACCGACCATAATGTCCGTGAGACCCTGAAGCTGATCGACAGGGCCTATATCATCCATGCAGGACAAGTGCTTACCCACGGTCGACCGGATGAAATTATTGCCAATCAGGACGTTCGACGACTTTACCTTGGGGATCAGTTCAAGCTCTGATTTTCCCATTTTCGGGATTTCATTCGCAAGAAATAGCATTTCCTCTACGTCTTTAGATTGAAAATTGCCGCGCCAACACGTTTTTCCCTTGCTTGTGATTGACAAGCAAGGATTAGGCCTGTTC
>NZ_JBFUMG010000611.1:0-2486 GCF_054049495.1 Phyllobacterium sp. P5_D12
CTGGAAGAACAGTCGACCGCGATAACCAACACCTGGCAGGCTGAAAAGCAGAAACTCGGCCATGCGGCCGACTTGAAGCGACAGCTTGACGATGCACGCAATGCGCTTGCATCTGCCCAGCGTAACGGTGAATTCCAGAAGGCCGGCGAGCTTGCCTACGGGACGATCCCTCAGTTGGAAAAGCAGCTGGCGGAGGCTGAACAGCATGACGGTTCGACCTCGATGGTCGAAGAAATCGTGACACCGGATCATATCGCTCAGGTTGTTTCACGCTGGACTGGCATTCCGGTAGACCGGATGCTGGAAGGCGAACGTGAGAAGCTGTTGCGTATGGAGGATGAACTGGCCAAGCGGGTCGTCGGTCAGGGCGAAGCAGTCCAGGCAGTGTCGAAAGCCATTCGCCGCGCGCGTGCAGGCTTACAGGATCCGAACCGGCCTATCGGCTCGTTCATCTTTCTTGGGCCAACAGGTGTCGGCAAGACGGAGCTGACGAAAACGCTGGCTTCATTCCTGTTCTCCGACGAGACGGCCATGGTCCGGCTCGACATGTCCGAATACATGGAAAAGCATTCGGTCTCGCGGCTGATCGGCGCGCCTCCCGGCTACGTCGGTTATGAAGAGGGTGGTGCTCTTACCGAGGCTGTCCGGCGCAGGCCTTATCAGGTGATTCTCTTCGACGAGATCGAAAAGGCCCATCCGGATGTGTTCAACGTGCTTCTGCAGGTTCTTGACGATGGCCGTTTGACCGATGGTCAGGGGCGTACTGTCGATTTCCGCAACACGCTGATCATCATGACATCGAACCTCGGGGCCGAGTACCTTGTCGGGCTGTCAGAGGGCCAGGATGTCGAGGAGGTTCGTGAAGAGGTGATGAACGTCGTCAAGGCATCGTTCAGACCGGAGTTCCTCAACCGTGTGGATGAGATCATCCTGTTCCATCGGTTGCAGCGCAAGGAGATGGGCAAGATCGTGGCAATCCAGCTGCAGCATCTGCAGTCGCTTCTGACAGATCGCAAGATCGTTTTGAAGATCGATGAGGATGCAACGAACTGGCTGGCCGAGAAAGGTTACGATCCTGCCTATGGTGCGCGACCGTTGAAGCGCGTGATCCAGAAGGAAGTCCAGGACCCGCTGGCCGAAAGGATCCTGCTCGGCGAGATACTGGATGGCTCCACGGTCAAGATCACCGCAGGGTCGGACAGGCTGAACTTCAAGTCTGTTAAATCCGCCCCCGAACGGGAAAAGAGCGAGGCCGCCTAAGTGCGCCTGTGCAAAACGGCAAACAAAGAGGATGGCCGCCATATAGCGGCCATTTTCACGTCCCGTTCATTCGATAAATGCAACGATAAAAGCCTACAGTCATTAACCATAAAGACAGGAAAATCGGTCATTTATGCTTAACGACAAGTTAGTGGCAGAAACCGGAAGCTGAAGGCATGACGTCTTATCGTTGTTCATTGTTTGGAATGTTGTTGATTGCTTCAACAGGTGCCGTCGCTCCGTTCACCGCACAAGCCGCCGAAAGGGCTGTGCCCGTCGTCAACGACCAGGCTTCATATACCGTTGCGCAATGGTTCGAACCGCGCGAGCGGCGGCAAGCTTATCGATCCTATTTTGACGAGTATGGCCGTAAAATTACCGTGGATCGCCGTGGGCGGATCGTTTCGGTCGAAGAGGCGCAAACCAATCAATCGAATGAGGGGACGGATTATTTTCMCGATGCGCCGCAAGATCCTTATGACACGGGTGCGATTTCGAATGATCCTTACGGCACGGCACTGCCTTCCGAGAGCGACTATGGCAGCGTCAACCGCGAACCTTTGCCGCCCGCCAATGGTGAATCGGATTTGCAACCCACCGATCCGAACCTTGTCGAACCCGGTGCGCCTGGCGATGGCCTGACAGATGTTCCGCAGCAGGAGCAGATACCGGTTCATCCCAACCCGGCACCCACGATAGAATTGCCGAAGGGACAGGGCGCAAAAGCCAAGATCGCCGCCATCCAGGTTCTGCTTGACCGGATTGGTGTGTCGCCAGGCGTTATCGATGGTCACAAGGGCGGGAACGTCGACAAGGCTGTTGCCGCTTTCGAGGAAATGACAGGGCAGCAGTTCGATCCTCTTAACGAAGAAGGCATCAATGCATCTCTGGAACAGACCGGCGGTCCGGCGTTCATGTCTTATACGATCACATCCGAAGATGCCGCTTATCCATTCGTTGCATCCATCCCGGAAGATTACAGCCACAAAGCGCAACTTGAGCGCATGGCCTTCACATCAGTGACGGAAATGCTGGCCGAGCGGTTTCACATGGACGAGAACTATCTGAAAGAGATGAATCCCGGCGTGGATTTCAACACACCGGGCGTTGCGATTCAGGTTGCAAGTATCGGGCAGAATGCCGGCGGCGCCGTGACGCGCATCATTGCCGATAAGGGACGCAAACAGGTCCGTGGATACAATGCAGAAGGTCGGCTGGTCGTTGCC
>NZ_JBFUMG010000612.1:0-2484 GCF_054049495.1 Phyllobacterium sp. P5_D12
GGACCGGCTGCGTGGATGCCGCGGGACTCTTGCTTTTGGCAAGCAAGGAAGAATTTTCGCTCTCTCTTGTTTTCATGTTGATTCCTCCACTTTTGATACGGCAACCATAAACAGCGAATCCTGTAGGTTTCAAGAACAGGTCCCGTTACAGTCGTCCCATGCGTACCATGATCCCGTGTTTAACCATGTTTCTGTTCGTTGCGTTGTACGGGCATGCCGAGGCGCAAAGTTTCCGCGTCTGCAACGGTTATGGCTGTACCTTTCAAACGCCGGTGACATTGACGCCGGCAGATCGCTCACGGATTGCTTCCATCATGGCGGGAGGACGCGTTTCACCCGCGGCCGAACGCGCTGCGGTTCGCCGCGCGGTGCAAATATTTGAGCAGCGTAGCGTAGCTGTTATCGGGGTCGTCGATCGGCCAAAGATGGATTTCGGCAAGGGTCGCGAGAGAGGTCAGATGGATTGTGTCGATGAGTCGACCAATACGGACCATTTTCTCCGCTACCTGCAAGGCGCTGGACTATTGCACCATCATCGCGTTGCAAAGAGAGATTCGCGCGGAAGTTTCGTCGACGGCCGCTATCCGCATTTTACCGCCGTTCTCAGAGATGATTCTGGAACGTCGTGGGCCGTTGACTCCTGGTATGAACCGGGAGGCGGACCGCCTGACGTGATGCTTTTGTCGGAATGGCACCGCCGAGGATATGGCGGGCAGAGATAGACAGTAGAGAGTTTCAGAAACAACAACACCCACCGCGGGAGGAGGTGCGGTGGGTGTCGTTTTGTAAAGACCGGCCGGGAGGAGGAGTGCCGGTCTTCAATCGCGGGAACTTTGGGAGGAGGATAAAGCCCGGCGATATTCTTGTATTCGATTAGCGTACTGCAGACTTCTTGGCGACGAACGGGATGTCCGAACGGGCAATGCCCAGATCGCTGAGTTCGCGGGTCGACAGACGGTTCAGCTCGGAAACCGTGTCACGATAACGGCGCCAGTTGCTGTAAGAGCGGATAAGGTTCATTTCATTTCACCACTTCGGTTTTTTGTTTGATTGATCACTCTTGATCGTTAAGTGGAAGATAGTGGATGACGTCCCGAAGTTGCAGAGCCAAGTTTGCAGGTCAGCTATGCAATTGCTGCATTGCAGCATTAACTTCCGTTAATTGTTGCGGCGCACCAAAGGCAGTTTTGAGTTGAATTTGTGCACCGCCGTGCAATTGCGTTTTCGTGGTCAGTCGCGTTACCTTCACCTGAGAAGACTCAAGGGAGCATCCGTGGCACTCACCATTGGATTGAGGAAACATATTGCGCGCTGGCAGCGGGACGGGGTGATCGACGAGATCGTCGCCGAACGGCTTCGCAAAGACCTCGACGATCATCGCTCTGGGTTTGGCCTTGGAGGTATCCTCGCGGTGCTCGGTGCGGTTCTTCTCGGTGCGGCGATCATTTCGCTCGTCGCGGCGAATTGGGAGGAAATGCCCCGGCTGTTTCGCGTTGGCCTGATCATATCGGTGCTTTGGCTCGGTTATGTTGGCGGCGCGTGGCGGGAAAGTCTCGGCGACAGGCGCTTCGGTCAGGCGCTGTACCTGATCGCCGCGATCACGTTTGGTGCCGGAATTGCGCTGATTGGCCAAATGTACCATCTGTCGGGCGATGTATCGGATGCCGTGCTCCTCTGGGTCGCCGGCACGATGGTTGCGGCATTGTTCCTGCGCTCGCCCGTGCTTGTCTCGGCGGGCGTCGCCATTACAGGTCTTTATCTGTTCTCTTCGCTCGATCGGTCCACGAGCGAGCCTTTCAACTATGTCTGGCTGGTGCCGGTCCTGCTTTTCATCAGTGCAGGGCTAATCTGGTACACGAAGGGCAGGGCCGCACAGCATCTCATCGCCCTGTTGCTCATCACCTACGTGCTTGTCGTCCGAATCGACCTCAACGAGGTCATGGTCTTGTGGGTGGCGGGGCTTATCGGTGCCATATGCTTCATGATGGACGCCGTGCGCCCCGGCCTCCTGGACCGGATGACCGGCTGGACAGAGCCCCTGGGCGCCTATGGCTTCCTCATGGTGCTCGTGGCGCTGTTGTTCTTCCAGTTCGATATCGCCAGCAATGAATTTGCCGATGAAGCGATTCCCGGTCAGGTCCTGATCGGATTTGCGATCCTCGGTTGCTCGATCGCGGGTCTCGTGCTTTCGGGCCACCGTAATCTGGCGGTGCGGTGGATTGCCTATACGGTCTTCTCGCTGGAAGTTCTCTATCTGGCTTTCGAGACTATCGGCACGATGATCGGGACCGCGAGCTTCTTCCTGAGCGCCGGTGTGCTGGTTCTGCTTCTTGCCGCCTTTGTCATCCGCATGGAGCGACGTCTTCAGAAAAGGAATCCAAAAAGGCAGACAACGGCATGACAATAAAGATCAATCGTTTCCTCTGGTTGGGTGCTGCAGTGGCGCTTATGCAGTCTGGTGTGCTCTACGCCATGGTCCAGCAG
>NZ_JBFUMG010000613.1:0-2483 GCF_054049495.1 Phyllobacterium sp. P5_D12
TGGCTGATCCCTTCGTTTACGACGCCAAGAACATCGATCAGTTCTCCAAGATATTCTGATCGGGGCGTCTCGTGGCCAGCCCGGCAGATTTTCTGCCGGGCATTTTTTCCCTTCCGGTATAGTTGATGAACAAGATTACCCTGCCAGAGCCAATGTCAGAGACGCCTCTCCTGGAGATGCGTGGCATCTCCAAGTCGTTTCCCGGGGTGAAGGCATTGAACGACGTCAACATCGCGTTGTTCCCGGGCCGGGTGACGGCGCTGATCGGCGAAAATGGTGCGGGAAAGTCGACGCTCGTCAAAATCCTTACCGGCATCTACGAGTCCGACGAGGGCGAAATTCAGGTCGACGGCAAGCCGGTAGTCTTTGCTAATGCGCAGGATGCGATCGACTTCGGTGTCACCGCAATCCATCAGGAGACCGTGCTTTTTGACGAATTGTCGGTCGCCGAAAATATCTTTCTCGGCCATGCGCCGAAAACCAGGCTCGGTTTGGTCGACTGGAAAGCGGTCAACGCGCGCGCGTTGGCACTGCTCCATTCCCTGGAAAGCAATATCGATCCGCGTGTGCGTCTGAAGGATCTCTCGATTGCCCAGCGCCATCTCGTGGCCATTGCCCGTGCGCTCTCTGTCGATGCGCGCATTGTCATCATGGATGAGCCAACCGCCGCGCTTTCGCGCAAGGAGGTCGACGATTTGTTCCAGATCGTCAAGCGGCTGAAGGCCCAGGGCAAGGCCATCCTGTTCATCAGCCACAAATTCGATGAAGTCTACGAGATCGCCGATCATTATGCGGTCTTCCGCGATGGCAAGGCGGTTGGCAGCGGTGCGCTTGCAGGTGTTGGACAGGATGAGATCGTCAAGCTCATGGTCGGACGTTCCATCGAACATGCCTTCCCGAAAGTCGACATTCCGCTCGGCGAGACGGTGCTTTCGGTCGAAAACTACACACATCCGACCGAGTTTCGCGAC
This sequence comes from Phyllobacterium sp. P5_D12, assembly GCF_054049495.1. NCBI lineage: Bacteria > Pseudomonadati > Pseudomonadota > Alphaproteobacteria > Hyphomicrobiales > Phyllobacteriaceae > Phyllobacterium > Phyllobacterium sp. P5_D12. The sequence goes on from NZ_JBFUMG010000613.1 coordinate 972, forward strand.
ATCAGCTTTGCCCTCAGGAAGGGCGAGATTTTCGGGATCTACGGTCTTGTCGGCGCAGGCCGCTCGGAAATCTGCCAATCGCTCTTTGGCGTCACAAAACCATCCGGCGGCACTCTTGAGCTGGACGGCAAGGAGATCGTAATCGGCTCGCCGAGCGATGCCATCAAGGCCGGTATCGTCTACGTGCCTGAGGAACGCGGCCGCCATGGCGCGGTATTGCAGCTCCCGATCTACCAGAACATTTCCCTGCCCTCGCTGACACGCACCTCTCGTTCGGGTTTCCTGCGCGCGGCGGAAGAGTTCGCCCTTGCACGGAAATATGCCGAGCGTTTCGACTTGCGCGCTGCCGCTCTTTCCGTGCCGGTAGGTACCTTGTCCGGGGGCAATCAACAAAAGGTTGTCATCGGCAAATGGCTGGCAACCCAACCGAAGATCCTTATCCTTGATGAACCGACCAAGGGCATCGACATTGGATCAAAGGCTGCGGTCCATGCCTTCATCAGCGAACTCGCCAGCGAAGGCCTCAGTATCATCATGGTCTCGTCGGAATTGCCGGAGATCCTCGGTATGTCGGATCGCGTGCTGGTGATGCGCGAAGGATTGTCGGCCGGTATCTTTGAGCGTTCGCAGCTGAGCGCCGAAACTCTGGTCCGCGCCGCTACTGGCAATGCGTAAAGGTTGAGTATGATCAGGCAATTGTTCAAATTCCGCGAAATGCTGCTGGTGATCATCATCGCCATTCTGCTTGCCGTCTTTTCCACGCGCTCACCGGGCTTTGCCACGCCGGGCAACCTGGCGAACATCTTCAATGACACGTCGATCCTGATTATTCTTGCGCTTGGCCAGATGACGGTGATCCTGACGAAATCCATCGATCTTTCCGTCGCAGCCAATGTGGCCTTTACCGGCATGGCGGTCGGCATGTTGAATGCCGCGCACCCGGAACTGCCCCTCGTGCTGATCCTTATTGTCGCTCTTTGCATCGGTGCCGTTCTGGGCGCAATCAATGGAATTTTCGTCTGGAAGCTCAACATTCCTTCCATTGTTGTCACACTCGGAACGCTGACGATCTACCGTGGCATGGCCTTCGTTCTCTCCGGCGGTGCTTGGGTGAACGCGCACCAGATGACAGCGCCCTTCCTGCAGACACCCCGCCAGCTCTTTCTCGGCCTGCCCATCCTTGGCTGGACGGCCATCGTCATAGTTGCCGTCATGTATCTCGTCATKTCACGCACGTTTCTTGGCCGGGCGATCTATGCCTCCGGCGGCAATCCGACAGCGGCGGTCTATGCCGGCATCGATGTTGGACGCACCCGCTTTTTCGCGTTCGTCATCTCCGGAACCCTCGCGGGTCTCTGCGGCTATCTTTGGGTGTCGCGCTACGCGGTTGCCTATGTTGATATCGCAGCAGGCTTCGAGCTTGATACTGTCGCCGCCTGCGTCATTGGCGGTATCTCGACGCTCGGAGGCATCGGCTCCGTAGCTGGCGCAGTACTTGGTGCGCTATTCCTC
>NZ_JBFUMG010000614.1:0-2476 GCF_054049495.1 Phyllobacterium sp. P5_D12
CCATGGCCCTCGTTCAATTCGGCATTCCGGAGAAATTTACAGGCGCTTTGACCACAATTCGGCACGCCGTCGAAACGTCAGGAATCAGAAAACGATTTTTGACCTATGCCCCGACACCAAACACCTCGACAGCCTTGGCACCAGTGTCCCCCATGCCGAGGCTCCGCAAGGTCGCCTTGGTTGGCAATCTTTTGATTTGCACCTTCATCGTTGGTTTCGGCACCTGGTCTGTCTTTGCGCCTTTGAAGAGCGCTGCCATCGCCTCGGGCGTGGTTGAACCCGAATCGAGCCGTAAAACGATCCAGCATTTTGAAGGTGGTATTGTCCGGCAAATTCTCGTCAAGAATGGCGACGCAGTCAAAGCCGGACAGACCCTGATTCAGCTTGAAGATACAAAATCTCGTTCCGAGCGTGACGCCTTGCAGGGGCAGCTCTGGGATGCCGAGGCAAACCATGCGCGCCTGACTGCCGAGCGAACAAGCAGCAGTAACGTCGTGTATCCCGCGGATCTCGAGTCCATCAGGGCCACGAATCCCGCAGTTGATAGCATCCTGATAGGCCAGCAGCGCATTTTCGCGACGCGCAGGCTGGTTATGCGATCCGAAATCGCAATCACCCAGAGCAAAATGGAGCAAGTACAGCAGGAGATCGCGGGCCTTACGGCGCAAAAGGCTGGACTGACACAAAGGGCGGAGATCGCCCGGCAGGAGCTTGCCGCTGTTACGCCGCTTGTTGCAAAAGGCATCGAGAAAAAGAGCCGGCTTCTCAATCTTGGGCGCGAAAAAGCCGACATAGATGGTCAGCTCGGCGAGGTGATTGCGCAGATTTCGCGAGCCTATCAGGTGATAGGCGAGAGTCAGGCATACCTTGTCAAAATTGAGAACGACCGATTAAACGAGGTGGCGCAGGGTTTGCGCGACGCGGAAAGCCAGATAATGCAGCTGAGTGAAAGGCTTCGGGCGATCGATGATCAACTCTCAAGGACACAAATCAAGGCCCCGGAAGATGGCGTGATCATGGATCTGCGCATCCATACGGCGGGCGGCGTCATCGGTGCTGGCGAACCGCTAGTGGATCTGGTCCCGCGTGAAGGACGGCTTATCATCACCGCGCATGTCCGTCCTGAAGATATCAACCTCGTGCATTCCGGGCTGTCCGCACAGGTTCACCTCCTCCCATACAATCAACGCCGTGTCCCGCTGCTCAAAGGCTTCGTCGAATATGTTTCCGCGGACCGTCTTGTCGACAAGGCGACCGGTCTACCCTACTACGCGGCGACAATCCGAGTGACGGATGAGCGGCTGCCAAAGATGCAGAATGTTGGTTTGGTCCCCGGAATGCCGGCCCAGACCTTGATTGAAACGGGAGAAAGCACTGTGGCCTTCTATGCGGTTCGTCCGCTCATAGACAGTTTCAACAGGGCGTTCCGCGAGGATTGAGCAGGAATTTGATCAGTCGATGGTGGTGAAGCCAGTACGGCATTCCATCAAGCTCCGCGCTTCTAGGTCGTGAACTCATACTGTCGGAGGGAGGCGATGCGATGAGTAAAAGAAAATTCAATGATGACGAGGTTATGAACATTCTCAAGGCACATCGCAGCGGAATGAGCGTGGCGCAGTTATGCCGCGAACACGGTATCAGCGAGCCCACATTCTACCGGTGGCAATCCTTGCAACTCAGAAACGCCGGCTTTGACGTGAAGAGGCTCAAGGCCCTGGAAGATGAGAACCAGAAGCTCAAGAAGCTGTTGGCCGAAGCTATGCTGGCGGCAGCGACACTCAGTGAGATGCTTGCCAATACGCCATCAAGGGGAAATGCCTAGGGCTCACGAGGCGGTGTATTCATGATCCGTGGACGGTGCCTGACCCAACCGCGCGACCACTTCAGTCCGATTCTGGACGTTGAGTTTGCGCATGATGTGCTGCAAGTGCATTTTCACGGTGTTACCCGACAGATTGAGCTTTCCCGCAATCACCTTGTTCGGGTGACCGCGTTGCAATTCCGCAAGGACGTCCGCCTCGCGGGGCGTAAAGTCCGCAACGCTTAAGTAACGTGCATGTCCATTACCGTTTGTCCGGTTCTCGCGGGGAGGAGGTCTGTCGCTTTTTGGCATCTCGGTAGCAAACGTGCCGAGCGGATTTGGACAAAATATGCCGCCTGCAAGAACCAGCCGTATCCCGGCAATCGCTATTTCAATGGGCAGCGACGTCGTGAAATACCCGCGAACTCCCATCGCCAGCGCATGGGAGGCCATAGCAGAATCGTCCGTGCTGGACAAAAGTGCGATCGCAGCTTCGGGAAAGAGCTCGGATATTGCCGCAAGGTCATTGTGCAAGCTGGAGCTTTCGACGTTTCTTCCCGCCACATCCAGCGCAACTAGACGCACATCCATTCCAATGGCGCTATCGAGGTTCTCGATGCCCATCATGTCGATAAAATCCCAGCCCGCAAGTTCGTGCGCAAGGAGTCTTACGAT
>NZ_JBFUMG010000615.1:0-2474 GCF_054049495.1 Phyllobacterium sp. P5_D12
GGGAAACGATAAAGAGTCCGCCATCATGGTTCTATGACAAATGTTTGCGCCAATCCCTCGGTATCTTCACGTCGAGACAGCGAAATGCATCTGGGGATTTCGTTCAACCGGAGTCTCGCGAACCGATTGGGAATTGGCTGTCGCGGTCTGTGAGGTCATTGGTTGTGGAGCTGACAACAGGTTTCTCGATCTGCGCCGCTGTGCTGCATCCGGCAGTGATCTTTCAGGCGGACCAGTTCCTGAACGAAGAAGACGAACCCTTGCGCCAGCCCGAATGTAAAAGAAGCACGACCGAATGAGACTGAGATCCGGAACTGGCCTTCATGCTTTCGGATCAGGAAATCCTCGCCAGATTCAAGGAGATTTTGGACCTAATCCTTCCTATGGAAGGCAACACCTTGAATGGACGGCGAGAAATAGACGTCCTCCGCAATGTCCTGACGTTCTCAATGATCAATCTTGCTAAGCGGTTGAGACAAGGGGTCTTAGGCGCTGCCAACGACAATCAAACATCGATTTGGAACGACCCCGGCAGGGGCCCACCGTAAGACGAGAAACAGGATCAACATAATTGGAAGATCGAACCAATAAGGGGAAAATCTCCTCCATCCATGTTTATTGCGCCTGTCAGTAGGCCTAGAAGACTCGGATGACTTATGGAAGATCTGGATATGGCTCTCAAGGCAACGCTCCGAATTTGAGATCCCTGGTGCAAGTGTGGGGAAGCGCAAGGCTTTTGAACCAGACCGTCCAAAACCAATGAATGGGTTCGATTGTGCGTGATCGGCGGCTCAATCATAAGCGCCAATGAGCTGAAGGAATATCGATATCGTGCGCGGTCCCAAGCTGTCAAAGCACCATCCGGATCGAGACATTCATCGCCAAAGGCCCTGGAAACCTGTTCGCTATGGGTCAGACCCAGACATCACGGAAGCCGACCTAAACTTCTGCTTTCGCAGGGCGGTTCTTGAAAGCCGCCTGACCGGAATCGGCCCCGAATCGGTCGTTCTTTGAACTCATGGCTGGCGTCGCGTCTGTCGTAAAGAAAATACTATCTTATGTCCGCTGCTGGTGTGCTAACGGACATCGAGCAGGGACTAAGGTGACCAGAGCAGACTTTTACTCTAGCTTTTGCATACCTCGCGTAAGTTTTTCGCGTCACTACAACCAAAGATACGGCAATTTCTTTAATGGTGGGTATGAAGGTAGTTCCTATAACCACAAGTACTTAAGTTATTGAATTAGAATGAGAAATCGTGTGAATGGCGGAGAGGAAGGGATTCGAACCCTCGAGACCGTTTAACGGGTCTACTCCCTTAGCAGGGGAGCGCCTTCGACCACTCGGCCACCTCTCCGAGGACRCTGACTAAAGATGAAACCCCATGTTTGCAAGGATTTTGTTCCGCCTCACCCAAAAATCGCATTACCGGCATGGAGCCGAGATCAAAACCGCCAAGCGCTGTTCCAAACCAATATGCCGGCTTCCTTGGCGGCAGCGACGAAAGCAGTTCTTGCCTCTTCCACGGCCCCCGTCCCTTCCATCGCATCGAGGCAGGCACGCCGCGCTCTGGAAAGTTCTTTGCCGCGGTCGACTGGCCAATTCTGACGAAGGATTTCGGCGGCCTCAGCGACGGAACTCACGTTCCGCAGCTCACCCGTCTCATCAACTTCAATCGTGACAGCAAGAAAATCGAGGTTGGTCATGGTGGGTCAACGCACACAAATGGCACCTTGTTCCGCAAAGCAAAGTTCGACTAAGTGTTTCTAATCAATTCGATTTAGGTCATCTGCGCCCTCCTTTTGTGCGGCGAGGACAAAGAGATTTCGGTGAGTCCCGTTAGGTGGAATCTTTATATCATAACCCCGATTCGTTTTCTCCTAAGCGACCTGGGACTTTGTCATTCGGCTGTTATCGCAACACTCTTTGGAACCGCCGCAGAAAAGGTCCCCTTTATATATTTCGCTACATCTGACCCCTTCCTGAAGCCAGGTCAGGCGCCAACCCGTAACGATATCACCATTTTCGGCGGGCCATTCGTCAAGGATGCGTTTGGCGGCGCCATCCACGACCGATACGCCGGAAATCACAGTTTGCAGGATATAGTTCAATTTTGTGGGCGCTCGCCCGGCAAGGGTTGGCTATTGGCATCACTTGCCGATATTGTCCGGCACCATTTGCAGATACAGGGGCCAATCAGAGCATGAAGAAGATTTTTGTTACGATTGCGCTGGCAGCTTTCGCGTTTCGTCCAGCATCAGCCATGAATTCGACCGAGGAGGCAGGCTTGAAGAAGCTTGATCCACAAACCCGGCTGGAGCAGCGCTGCGATGTGGAGGCGATGGAGCGCATCCGCAAGGACGAGGGAAAGTTCAACCCGGATAAAGTGCTCGCATACGCCTTCGCCGATCCGACAATGGAAGACCACGCCATCAAGACGCGTGGCGCCGCCTTTCGCAGCCGCGGCGAGTGGTAC
>NZ_JBFUMG010000616.1:0-2472 GCF_054049495.1 Phyllobacterium sp. P5_D12
CTGCAGGTGCAGCCACAGGCTTTGGCAGCACGTGGTTCAGCTTGTTCTCGGTCAGGAAGCGATGGTACTCGGCATAGTTCAGGCGATAAATATGCTGGACTTTGGAGAAGTCCGCTTTTTCGAGCATTTTTTCTAGGTTGATCGGCAGGTAGTCCTCGATCTCGATCGATGGAATTGCAAACAGTGAGGACAATTCCCGAATACGCGAATCATAGGTGAAGAATACCGCCGGAATTCCCTGATGCAGGGCTATAACATTGCCGTGCAGCCGGAAACCAACCATTACATCCACATTTGCAGCTGCGTCGGCCGCCCATTCTTCGATATCGAAAAAGGCGCTCATGCGATTGTTGAGCATCTCTTCCGCCTCGGCGTGGCCAAGCAGATTGAACTTGGTGAGGATGGCCTTGATGTTGTCCTGCTTCTCCTTGCCGGAGGAGAAAATAGCGAGCGTCTCTTCGCGTTCGCCCTGCGAGTAGAGTTTGCTCGAAGGACGCTTGGCGACTGCATCGATCAGCGCGCGCTGCATCCGGTTGGTCTTGGTCGCGTTGCTGGCATAGTCAGCGGAAAGATATTTATTCAGTGTCAGGCCGACGCGGGCAGTTGCCGGATCGATGGATTTGATCGTGATCGAGGGGCGTAAGGAACGGTAAAAGCTCGGGCAGCCGATCACMCGCACATTCTTGATGCCGAGATCGTTGAATATCTCCGCGCTGTAGAAGCCACGAACGCCGATCGTCTCGCATTTGTCGGCGATGACCTTCCACGCCTCGACGGTACCTTTCGGCACGTTGAGCTTCTTGTACTTGCCGGCCTGTGCACCGACACCGATGGCGACGACCGGGCCTTTGAGCTTCTTGAGCAGTGGTAYGACATGGGCGAGATCGACGGTTTCCGTCAGATAGTTCGAACCGCGCACGACGGTAGCATCATAAGTTCCGTCTTGCGGCCAGAGCTTTTCGTTACCGGCGTGCGAGAACTGCACGTTCTTGATGTCGTCGTAGGCGAGGGCCTTGAGCGTGGCGTCATAGACGAGAACGTCGCCTGTGTTGATGCCACCCTTGTTGAAGGCCGCGAGCGGGTCCTCAAACTTCAAATAGGCGGATTTGTTGCCAGGCTTGACCGCGGCGCCACCATTCAGAACAAAAAGTTTCTTCATCGTTAGTTCCTCAAATTATGCATGTGGGCTGATCCGGCAGCAGCGATCTGCAGCGGCCTGATTTCGGAAATTTCGTCACGCTGCTTCGGCGTTGCCTCGCGCGAAAACCGTTCGAAAGACGGTATCCGCTCGGGCGTGGTTGGCGCTGTCTGTTCGACAAGCTTCAGGGTTGTCTCCACCGGGAGGGTGGGAAGCCGGTCAGGGAACCATGACTTCAACTGGTTCACCAACGGTTCGACACTGTGTTCCCACATGAGGGAACCGCCGCGCTCTGCAGCAGCTTCAGAGAGGCGGCGCAACGCAGCGGGATCCTCTGACAATGCCATGATGATTTCAGTCAGTTCCCAGCTGATAACGTTGTCGTCCGTCGACTCGATCAACAAACCATCGACACCGTGGTCGATGAGTTCGCCGACCGCGCCGACTGACGTTGCGATCGGCACGCAGCCCAGCCGTTGAGCCTCGATAATGGTCAAGGGTGCACCTTCCCACCGCGACGGCAACACCACCACGTCGGCCCAGGCGAAGGCTTTGTTCAGATGCCGGCTCGAAAAGACTGGCGGTTCGACGTGAACACCAACTTCAGCGAAACGTTCTTTCCACGACCCCCCGGCACCAGCGTCCATGACATCGCTACCAATAATTTTCCAATCGATCGGTGCTGAGCGCTGGCGCAGGTCGCGAACGGAAGCGAACAATCGCTCGATACCCTTTTGAGCGTCGAGTCGACCCAGGAAAAGAACATTCAGCCTGTCGCGTTGGGGCCGGTTGCGGCGCGCTGCGAGGATAGCTTCCTGATCCTTGGAGGAAAGTGCATAACTTGCGGCATTTTGAATGTGCATGAGTTTGGCATCCGGGACGCCCATACCATGCAACCACTCCGCCATATCCCTGGAGCAGGTCAGGATCGTGTCATAGACGTGTTCGAAGGCGAGCGTGAGGTAAGGATGGCCCGCATCACGGCCCATTTTCGATTTATCGAGCACGTGAACATAGTTCAGCACCTTCATGCCGCGGCGGCGAAGTTCACCGAGCATGGAATTGACCGGGGCCGCCTGATTGTTGATCACCACATCCAGCCCGGCCAGAAAGCCCATGATCAGCTCGGCTTTCGCGGCTTCATCATGGCCCATCAACAAATCATGCCCGGCAAACTGATTGGGACCGCCCCAGAGCGGGTAATCATCTGCGAGGAAGTTAACCGTCTTGAACACGCCATCGTTTTCGGGAATGCGATTATAAACCGGCTTGCCAAGCAGGAAGAGGTGGACTTCGCAGCCTGCATTCTTCAACGCCTGCGCCACAGCATAGGC
>NZ_JBFUMG010000617.1:0-2471 GCF_054049495.1 Phyllobacterium sp. P5_D12
GCAAATTAGCCGCCAGTCGCAATGCTCGGCCTACTGCGTCTGGCCAAGAATTGTCCTCGCCATGACGAGGTCCGCTGTATCAAAACCCTCGGTGAACCGATCATAGACGCCTCGCAGCACTTTATGGGCCTCGTCATCACGCTGGAGTCCGTGTAGCATGCTAGCCAACTGGATGGCCGCCTTCATTTCCCAACCTATCGCTGACTGGCGTCGTGCTTCGCGGATAGACGCTCGGAATTGGTCCTCGGCTTTCGCAAAATCGTGTCCAGACCGGGCGCACAAAATTTCGCCGTGGGTTCGCAGGAGGTCAGGTAAAGTCTTGAAGTCGCCGATCTGGTAGACTGTATTGATGGCCTGCTCCACGGTAGCCTCGGCTTCGTCGAATTGGCCCAAGTTGGAAAGTCCCTTGGCGAGGTAACACTGTATCATCGGCGTGAGGGTGTAATATTCCTGAGCATGAAGCGCCTGCAGCGATGTCCGAAGTAACTCCGTGCCCTCTTCGCATCGATCAGTCTCGACAAAGACCCAACCTTTGAAGGCCTGAGCGATTGAATGAAAATCGGCGACCGCGTGCTTGTCAGCGTGAGTCAACAACGCTTCGCAGACACTCTCGGCTTCGTCAAAGTTGCCAGACCATGCAAACAACGCGATGGAGTACGTCAACCCTATGCAAAAGGAGATGTGGTGAGCGTATTGAGCCATCTCCTTCATCTTCTCTCGTGCCAGGCTGAGCGCTTGATCGGGGAACCCACAAAGCCACAAAGCCCTAGCGAACATAAATCGACCGCGGGCCTCCGTGATCAGATCAAGTTGGGCGTAGCCGCCCTCTTGTGCGGCCCGAAACCCGGCTTGACAATGTTGCAATGCACCGGCTTGATCGCCCGCATGATGGCACGCAACTGCTAGCATTATTTCTGCTGCGACTTCGTCTTCGACGACTCCGAGCTTGCCGGCAATGATCGATATCCGCTGCGCAGTTTTAAGCGCGGCTTGAGTGTCCCCGCGTCGCGCATAGAGGAAATTCAGCTCGCTCAGCATATTCAGCTGACGACGATCGTCGTTCAGTTTCTCGGCTTGCGCCAGGGCCCTCTCCAATAGGGCCTTCGTTTCATCCCGGTTGCCCAAAGAATACATGGCGGAACTCGCGAGCGCTTCCGAAAGCCGAAGCTCCAGGGGGGCGCCGGCTTGGTCGCCAGGAAGCATTTCCAGCGCACGCGAGCACCATCGATAACATTCGTTGAACCGCGACAACTGCATGAGAACATAGGCTGCGTTCGCCACGAGATTGACTGCTATCGCCGTATCACCGTTGTCCGAGAAACACCAAGCAAGCGCTTTGTTCAGATTGCCGAGATGTGGGCTGAAGGAAGCAGTCCCCCTGGCGTTTGTTGCGACTTTCTCTGAGACCGTAGAGAGGAACTGCGAGTAGTAGGCAGCATGACGACGGTCAATTCTCATGCTTTCTTCCTTGCTAGGTAGTGCAACGGCTGCGTAGGCGCGCGTTGTCTCAAGCAGACGATAAAAAATACTGCCATGTGCCAGCGTYACAAAAATCAGCGATTTCTCGACAAGTGAAGCTATAACCGAATTTACACTTTCACGCCTGTCTTGCTCATCACCGGCAACCGCGGCGGCGGCTTCGAGGGTGAACAGACCCACAAAAACAGAGAGCCTTAGCAGAAACCGCCTATCCGCTTCGGAGAGAAGGTTTACACTCCACGCCACCATTGACTGGAGCGTCTGGTGGCGAGGCGATACCCCTCGCCTGTTCGGGACTGAAAGTTCAGTTCCTGCTGAAATAAGCTCGACAGTGCCCCTTATGCCGAACGAACCAACCCGGCTTGCAGCAAGTTCGATCGCGAGCGCTATACCGTCCATGCGGCGGCACAACTCTGCCACGAACGGCGCATCGTCATCAGAAAGAGGACCGTCAAAACCACTCGATACTGCCCGTTCCATGAACAACTGTACGGCAGAAAACTTGAGCGCCTCCCCAGCCAACAAATAACTCTCCACGGGGATGTCCAAAGGTGAAAGAATATGGACCGTCTCACCTGAGGCCCTAAGAGGCTCCCGACTTGTTGCCAGCAACCTCAAGTTTGGCGATGCCTCTAGGATCCTAACTGCAATCCGTGCAGCGCCCTCTAAAACGTGCTCACAATTATCTAAAACGAGCAACGCGTCTCTTCCGGCGAGAAAGGAAACGACCGTGAAATCTGCATCCGATCCTGTCATCGGGCATTCCAATACTGACGCTATGGCCGAGGATATGTCCGTGTGGTCTTGAACTGTGCTCAGGTCGACGAAATAAACCAAATTCCCCCTTTTCAAGAATTGATCTGCTACGACGACTGCGACAGTCGTCTTGCCGATCCCTCCTGCTCCCACCACGGTGACAAATCGGTCTGCCAGCAAACTTTCCGTCAGATCGCGGACCGCGTCAGCACGGCCAATCAGATTTTCGATAGGAG
>NZ_JBFUMG010000618.1:0-2464 GCF_054049495.1 Phyllobacterium sp. P5_D12
CCTTCCATACGGCTTCTACTTCCAACTTGCCGCTACTCGGTCCATGCAGCCGGATTGTTGCCCGAATGTTGGCGTGCTGATCTCCGACTGAACGGCTGGCGCTGACCCTGATCATTTCCGGCAGGCAGACCGGCTGCTGCGTAGCGTGCACCAGGGTCAGTTGGCGCGTCGGGGTAATCATCCAGGCACAGCCAAGCTGGGCCATGTCCTGAAGGAACGTGCGTTCGCCGTCGGTATCGATCCATGCGGGCAGGCCCAGTGTCCCGATGAAGCGCTTGTGGACGAAGCTCGAATAACACAATCGCGCGATACGACCCTTCGCGACAAACAAGGTGAGTACGCGTTTTGCTTCGTCCCATTTCGGCAAACCGTCATCCTTGAAGGTCTCGTCGCAGGGCGGATCGTCAACAGCAGCGGTGCGTTCCCGTAGCACGATTCGGAAGCCTGTTGAATCCGGCCACTCCCTGTCAAAAGCAACAACAAGGACCAGTTCCTTGTTCGGCGCACGAACGATCGCCGCACTTGGGCCAAGGATGGTTGGCGCCGTGACGCCGGGGATCTCATGCCCCGGCATTGCCCGAAGCGCAAAACCGCCTGCAGCACCGTCCGGAAGATAAGGTGTAGAAACCAGTGGTTCGCGGTGGATTACATACTGCCCGGCAGCCAATCGGTCGCCGGTGGGATTGTCCGGAGACGGCAAGCGCAGGGGGAGCGAAGTCCTTGTGGCAACGGCTGCAACGGAAGCGGGGGTTATCAACTCGGCGTTGGAGGTTGCATTGGCATCGTTGAGGGTTCCTGCCTCGCGGGCGGCTATGGCATAGGCTTGCTTGATAGCGTTTGCGTCCGCAAAGAACGGGTCGAACAGTCCGTGTTGCTCACATTGCAATTGCGAAGACTTCGGCGGCACCGCATGCCGCTCGTTTATCGAAGTGTACTCAAAATCCTGGGAAGCCGGCAATTGTACTGCCTGGGCAAAAGCCGAGGTGGTGAGATAGGCTTTTGGATCGGCGTTCCAGTTGCTGCGGATAACCATGCGCTCCAGCGACTCGCCTTCACTTGTCCGCGCACGATGGATGAGCACGGGCGGGTCGACGGGTTCAAAGCGCCAGTAACCGACGGGGTCACTCACCTGCAGATCCCCGTCGAGCGATTTGTCCTGGACAGCGAGGCTGTTTCCGGCGAGGTCGACGATACGGGCGCGAAAGCGATAGGACGTGCCAAACCTTAGTCGTGGCAAGCTGTTCTTTCCCGCTACGAATGTCGCGGAAAGGCCATTTCCGCCGTTAGCCACCTCGTCATCGACGGTTTCAGGCGTCTCACCCTGGACGCCGCTTGCAGGGTCATCGCGTGATCTAATGGTTTTGCCTGGCCTTGGCGTAACGAGGCTCCACCCGGCCCAACGGAACATGGACTCATGCAGATAATGATCGTCCTGATGGGCGTCAGCGCTGGCTGAACTCGTCGTTGACGCTCCCTTCACATAACCCTCATCATCGGGYAGCTGGATTTCCTCGTCGAGCTTGATGATCCTGTAACTGCCGTGCCTGCTGCAGAGGGAATGCCAAGCGTTTTCGACGCCATCGGGTACGGGCTGTACGTCCACACGATAACCGCGCAACACATCTTCCGTAAAAAGACGACTTTTGCGCCAGAACCGGAAGCAACCGCCGCATTCTTCAAGGCCGCAGAGGCCGCACTTTGAGCGACCGTCAGCGCGCGCCCGTGCCGCGAGATTCCGAGGCCACCAGATCGCAAGGCTGCCACCGGCTGTTTGTTGCCGGTGGTATAGGTCACCTCACCGTCAGCACCCAGCGCCAGGCTTTTTCCCACCAGATTTTGCGCGCTTATGACAAAATCGACGGTCTTCAACGCGGCGCCGTCCGCATCGACCTGGTAAACATCGAACAGACTTCGCTTGTCATCGTTCCAGTTGTCATCGGCATTCTGCAGGCGGAGCACGCCGCGATCGTGATCTGGCGTTCGAGCCCTTGTGGTAAAGCGGCGCTTGTCTGCCACCCAGGCCGTCCGCGGACATGAATCATCCGCCTTGTCATGCGCATTTCCCCAATCGAGCTCCAGCGCCATCAAGCCMCTCGCCTGCGGTCCGGCACCGAGCGCCTGGTCGATCGGGGAATCGATCGGCAATAAGCAGTCGATAACCAAGCCCAGGCGGCGCAGCAGTTGCGGATAATCGCTGTAGGACGCCACAATCTGATGGAAATCGATATCCGGCGCTTTGGGCGGCGGCGGCACATCAACCCGCTTCGGCCGGCGCAGCTGCTTTTGCTCCTCCAACCGTTCCAACTTCTTTTTCGTCAAGGGCTCACGCCGGTAAAAACGATCCGCCTGATAAAAGGCATATTCCGCAGCCGACGAAAATTGCGCCATCACACCGGCATCGGCACCGCCACCGGCGGGATCGCGCCAGTCGGGAGGAAGGACGCGTACCGGAAACTGCGCGCCG
>NZ_JBFUMG010000619.1:0-2460 GCF_054049495.1 Phyllobacterium sp. P5_D12
CAATAGGACTTGGCGGGCCCTTACACACCTTCGACCGAGCGAGCCGTTCACCCGCCCGCCTTGTTTGGTTATGCGATTACGAGCGAGCCTTTGACGAAGGCTTCAGGCCTATAGACGGCGAGCGCCAGGCGTTCCTCTATCCGCGCCGTAATCATGTTCTTTTCGAAGTCATCGGAATTCTCGCTTGAGATAAGAAACTCAATCTCAAGGCGGTCGAATATCTCGGCGCCAGTTTCAAAGCCACCAAGCAGGAAGCTGCCGACTGACATTGCCATTGAAGGAATGACTGGCAAGTCCCAGATGCGAGGCGCAGATGTGCCAAACGGACCATCCGAAAGGTAGTTGCCGCCCAAGTCCTTGATGCCCAGGATGCGGCGCCAATCGCGAACAGAAAGGATGATACCCGATGCTGGCAACTGTGCCTCTTCTGCCTGGCTGATGGCGTGGAGCAAGATGTCTAGCTCAGTATCGCCGGTAGCTGTGCGGGACGTTTCATAGGCGGTGGCCTGAGGCATAATACCGTTCAGGTTCTGGCCTGTATTATTGCCATTAAGAAGCTGAGTTTCTTCAACCAACTTCAGGCCGTAGCTACCACGAGTGTTGATATAACCAGCCAACGCGGGCGAGTCGTCCATGATCTGACGGCTGGCCTTGAAGAGGTGAGCGAGCGTCCGAACAGGCGATGTAACCAGATCGAAAGTGATATCGCTTGTTGGCTTTTGCGCGCCCTCGGCTACGGGTGCAGCGTTGTTGGTGAAGCCAGTCTCCTTCGGATACTCAATCGAGTTCGAAGTAGTCGGCGTGCTAGGTATCAGGTCGCGAATAGTGAAACGGCGCTCAGGTGGTGCGACTATACCAGGGCGACGATCGGCCTGTACGAGCGAAGTTGTTGCTGACCGTCCTGCACCAACCGTTGTATTGGCTGATGTAAGGGCTGCTCGCTCCAGTTGAATAAGCGACTTGCCGCGGAAGCTGGACGTTATATTTTTGATGGCGTCATGGTTTGCGACGAGTTCGCCAAGCGACGCGCCTGCATCCGTGCCCGACATGTCTTTTTCACGAGCGGCACGCTTCTCAAGGTCATTAAGGCGAGTGCCGTATTCGGATTTGAAATTCTCAATAGCGGTGGCGATTTCGCCGATTTGATTAGCAATTTGAGTCATGGGTATTCCTTTCGGCCCTATAGGCCGGTTGTGATGGATTTGGTTGTGTTGCGGTGGTTACGGGCGGTAGCCAGCTTTAAGAGCCGCTGTACATGCCAGCCGGGCTTTGAACCGTGCACGCGAGCGAGCGGCGTGGTTTTCCACTGGATGCTTGCTCGCAGGTCCTGTTGGCATGGTGGTGCCGAGCACAGCAGCCAGCTTTGCGAGTGCGCTGGAGTCGCCATCGCCACGCATCGCTTCTGTTTCAGCTAGCCACTCATTGAGCTTATAGAAGGCCTGCTCACGCTTGGCCTGCGGTGACAAGCCGTATTTTTTATCGTATTCGCGCCAGTCTTTCGCTTTCTGCGATGTATCACCGTCGTCGTATTGAGGTTGGAAAAAGCTTCTCTCATCGAAGTTTGGAGGCAAGCCGAATAGACCACCCTCAAGTCGAGGGAAGGTGTAAGTTTCTTCTGTCATCTAGAATCCTAGTTAAAAGCCCGACGCAGTCGAGCGAGTTCAATCATTGAATCCGCCTGCGTTGGCATGTGCCCTTGCAGTTCAGCAGCAATCGCCATCAGGGCGTATCCTGGAACGATCGAGGCCTTGGCTGCGGTTTTAGCTGGCGCTTCGCTACCGTAAACTTGATGGGCGCCATCGATAATCAACGAAACCCCTGGTGGGTCATGTCTGAGAATGACATGGCCTATGTCGGCAGGAGGTCCAAACAGGACTTCCGACAGTACATCGCCGAAGCGAATGCCAGTTTGGTTGGTGAGGTGCGAGAACGCCTCGACAGACGAGTGGACGTTACCGAGGCCGTGGTCTGCCAACGTGGCCAGGACGAGGCGAATAACTTCGATTTCATTGAGCTCGGGCGGATACCTGCGCGAGCCTTCTGCTTTTGATATCTGACCATCGTCCGCCAACCTGGCTGCGATGTGATGCACGCGGCTGGGTAAAATATTGAGCCGACGTGCTAGAATTTCGACGGCATGCGATTTCCGCATCACGACGCCTCCATTTGTTGGTAATTGATATTGGGCGCTTAAAAAAACGCGGCGAAGGCTGACGAGTCACGGGAGTGGGTGTGCCGTCCATTCCCGCGCTCAAGCCATCCACGATGAGGAGAATCAAATCGTGGATTCGTTCGGGTCGCCAGTACATCCGTGGTCGACCAAAGGTGGCGCCTGCTCTGTTAGGAAGACAAGCGCCGATGCCGTGAGAACCGCCAAGAACGCACGGCAAAGAAAAAGGCCGCCGAAGCGACCTTTGAATTCGTGTCTCTATTACATCCGCGCCCAGACGGCACGAAATG